>JBATHI010000317.1:0-3737 GCA_049666645.1 Flavobacteriaceae bacterium
TTCCCAATTTGAAGTAGCATCCGCCATCGTTTCCATCGTAGGCGATGATATGCCCCGGGAATACCTTGAACTGCTTTCCAACAAAAATATTGACCTCTCAGGATTGGAAATCGTCAAAGGCGGCAAAACCTTCTTTTGGAAAGGCAAATACCATAACGATTTGAATGCGCGCGACACCCTGGTCACCGAACTCAATACCTTGGCCGATTTTACGCCAAAGGTACCCGACCAGTTCAAGAATGCCGATGTGGTGATGCTCGGCAACCTGCATCCAAGCACACAGATGAGCGTTATTGAACAAATGGTGGCCCAGCCGAAATTGATCGTGTTGGACACCATGAATTTTTGGATGGACAACGCCCTCGCAGAATTAAAAACCGTGATGCGGCATATCGACGTCATTACCATCAACGACGAAGAAGCGCGACAATTGACGGGCGAATATGCCTTGGTCAAGGCCGCGGAGGAAATACAAAAAATGGGGCCGAAGTTCGTAGTAATCAAAAAAGGGGAGCATGGCGCATTGTTGTTCCATAAAGAGTATGTCTTTTTTGCGCCTGCCTTGCCTCTTGAGGAAGTTTTTGACCCTACCGGTGCCGGGGATACCTTTGCCGGAGGATTTGCAGGATACTTGGCGGCCACCGACAATATTTCCTTTAACAATATGAAACGTGCGGTGATTCATGGCTCCAACCTGGCCTCCTTTTGTGTGGAACGATTTGGAACCGAACGGATGCAAACCCTTACAAGGGATGAGATCAACAAAAGGCTGCATCAGTTTAAGGCCTTGACCCAATTTGAGATTGAGTTGCAATAAACATTCGCCCTGAACTTTCGGGGCTTTTTTAATCAAAGTAAGATAATGAGCGACGCTATTAAACATGAATGCGGTATCTCCCTGATCCGATTGCTAAAACCCTTGGAGTACTATCAAGAAAAGTACGGCACCGCCTTTTATGGGGTGAACAAAATGTACCTGATGATGGAAAAACAGCACAATCGGGGTCAGGATGGCGCGGGTTTCGCCAGTATAAAACTCGATATGAGGGCAGGCGAGCGTTACATGAGCAGGGTGCGTTCGGTAGCGGGGCAGCCCATACAGGATATCTTCGATCAGATCAATGATCGGGTGAACACCGCTTTCAAGGAACATCCCGAATATGTAAACGATGTCGCCCTGCAAAAAAGGAACATTCCCTATATCGGCGAAGTGCTCCTGGGACATGTCCGTTATGGCACCTATGGCAAGAACAGCATAGAAAATGTGCACCCTTTCTTAAGACAAAACAATTGGATGCACAGAAATCTAATTGTAGCGGGCAATTTTAACATGACCAATGTTCATGAGCTGTTCGACAATTTAGTGCAACTTGGGCAGCACCCCAAAGAAATGGCCGATACGGTGACGGTGATGGAAAAGATCGGGCATTTTTTGGACGATGAAGTGGCCAAATTATATAAGCAGATCAAGAAAGAGGGCTATAACAAAATGGAAGCTTCCCCCCTGATCGCGGAACGGTTGAAAGTGCACAAAATTCTAAAAAGGGCCTCCAAGAACTGGGATGGAGGTTATGCGATGACTGGATTGTTGGGTCACGGAGACGCCTTTGTCCTGCGCGATCCCTCAGGAATACGACCTGCATATTATTACAAGGATTCGGAAGTAGTGGTAATCGCTTCCGAACGCCCGGCCATTCAAACCGTCTTTAATGTTTCGTACGAGAAAATCAAGGAAATAGATCCTGGCCATGCGATCATCATCAAAAAAGATGGGAGCGCCTCGATCAAAAAAATCCTCGAGCCCAAGGAAAGGAAGGCCTGTTCTTTTGAACGCATTTATTTTTCAAGGGGAAGTGATAAGGAGATATACGAAGAACGCAAGGAATTGGGGAAACTTATCTTCCCCAAGATACTCACCGCCATCAACCACAACATTCGGAAAACAGTCTTTTCCTATATTCCGAATACGGCAGAGACCTCTTTTTTTGGGATGGTTAAGGAGGCACAGAACTACCTCAACAAGAAAAAAGAAGAACAGATCTTGGGCCTTGGACCCAATATCACAAGCGAACAGCTCCACGAAATTCTCGATGTTCGCCCGCGCATTGAAAAAGTGGCCATCAAAGATGCCAAACTCCGTACCTTCATTACCCAAGATAGCGGCCGGGACGACCTAGTGGCCCATATCTACGATATTACCTATGGTTCGGTGAACAAGGGCGATAATCTGGTCATTATTGATGACAGCATCGTTCGGGGAACCACCTTGAAAAAAAGTATTCTTAGCATCCTGGACCGCTTATCGCCCAAAAAAATCATTGTGGTCTCCTCGGCCCCACAGATCCGATATCCCGATTGTTACGGAATCGATATGGCGAAATTGGAAGATTTTATCGCCTTTAGGGCTACCCTCGCCCTGCATCAAGAACACAATACGGTATACCTGGTCGATGAAATATATCAAAAGTGCTTAAAACAGATCCATACCAACGACAAAGAAGTCATCAATCATGTCAAGGAGTTTTATGCCCCGTTCACGGCCGACCAAATCTCCGATAAAATCGGCGCTCTTTTGAGTCCGGAAGATATCAAGGCCGAAGTGCAGATCATATACCAGACCATTGAAAGCCTGCACCAAGCCTGTCCGAAAAATTTGGGGGACTGGTACTTTACGGGCAACTATCCCACCCCAGGGGGAAACCGGGTCGTAAATAGGGCTTTCATCAATTTTTACGAAGGAATCAATCAGAGGGCCTATTGAGGATTTTATCGATAAAATACCGTCTTTTTTTGTATTTCATCGATAATATTCGCCTTTCATCGGCTTTTTGGCCTTATTGGACCCACGCCCACCTATTTTAGAGGTGCCATAGCATAAGTAGGTTAAGTTCATGGTAAGATTTGGGGCAAAAAAGGTGGAGACTTCTCCACCTTTTTTATTTTACATGCGTCCATTACCAAACGATCGATCCGATATTTCTACCCTCTCGTTTTGCTTGAAGCCATGTTGCATCAGCACACCCCAGTGGGCTATATGTAGGGGCAGAGATTCAAATTCGCGACGCATCAATCTATTTTTCTGCCTCCGAGCGTACTTCAACTTGTAATTTGACCGTTCAACAAGGATATTTTTTGAGACCGAACACACCCCCTATTTTTGTTGGACCATAGCATAAGTAGGTTAAGTTCATGGTAAGATTTGGGGAAAAAAGGTGGAGCATTGCTCCACCTTTTTATTTATACCATCTTTTCACAATTCCCCAAGCAAGGCTGGACCTATGGTTCGCCTTGATCATATCCTAAGGCCACGCTCCAGATGATCCAGCCTGTCATTTGCAGTTGCCCATAATCATTGAAGCTGAAATAAACCTGAACGCATATCGGTTTGTCCCAAGAATCGGTTTATGGAGGACGCAACAAAAGGCCCATTTTCTCCCTTTATGGCATTTCAACCCTAAATTTGGGTATTCATCGGAAACCTTTCCTTGATTGGTTTCCATCATCTACTTTCGAAAAACCATAGCATAAGTAGGTTAAGTTCATGGTAAGATTTGGGGAAAAAAGGTGGAGCAATGCTCCGCCTTTTTTATGGTCCGGACCCCATTAATCAATAAGGTTTTCCTTACTGATTGGCGATTAAAAATGCTTTTATCGTAGTGCAAAACTTCTAAAATTTCCTAAATTTCCTTTTTTATTTCCCACAATACCAGTAATTTAGTAATGCCATAGCATAAGTA
>JBATHI010000318.1:0-3932 GCA_049666645.1 Flavobacteriaceae bacterium
ACCAAGGCAGCATCTATTCGGGTTTCAAAAATGCTGCACAATGCCCAAACTGATGCACTGGTGATGATACCCCACCATACGGCAACCACCGAAGTTTTTTTCCAGTATAACCCAAGGGTAAATGGAACCACAATACAAACCAACATGGGAATTATTGAGTTTACGACCAATTCATGGATACTCGTGTTTAGGAAGGCCCAAACCGCAGAAATAATAGCGACCACAACGACCGATAACCTGGTGTAACGCAGCAATTGGGCGTCGGTGATTTCTTTTTTAGCCGGCCTTATCAAATTTTCTCCTATTATCGTGGCGGGTGCCAAAAGGGCTCCGCTCGACGTGCTTAAAATAGCGCTGATCAAGGCGCCGAAAAACAAGATTTTTAACGGTATCCCCATATGGGTATTCACCATCTCGGGAATAATGCTCTGCCCGTCGTTCACCTGCATCAATTCAGGGTACAATTGACTTGATGCCAATCCGATGACCAGCGGCAATGCCCCTATAAAAAACAAGAGACCCGCGCTGATATAGGCGCCTTGAGCACCAGCTTTGGCGCCCTTTGCCGATAACACCCGCTGATATACCTCTTGGGCCGCAATGGCCCCTAACCCCACATAAATCCATTTCGAAATATGGTCGGCCCAATCATAAAACCCTCCCCCCTCTGGAAACAGTCGGTAAAACCCTTTCGGGGTATTGTGGAGCACATACGTTAACCCACCTGCATCCGACAAAACGGTCATTGCCAAAACCAGGAGGCCTATGACGATCACCACCGATTGGAAGACATCGGTTATCGAAACGGCCCACATACCTCCAACATAGGTGTAGGTCAATACAAATCCGGCACTGAGCGCAATGCCAAGTGCAAGTGGCATGCCCAACAACAGCTGAAATAGCAATGCCAAGGCCAGAAATTGGGCGGCAATCCAAGAGAAATAGGTTAAAATGTTGACTATTGTCGTCAGCATTTCCAGGCTTTTTCCATACCGCAAGCGAAAAAAGTCATTGATGGTGGTAATCTTGAGTACATACATCCTTCGCGCATAGAAAGCGCCTACCAAGATGAGACAAAGGGCGTTGCCAAACTGGTCGACAATCACGCCCTGGATACCTTCTTGAATAAAAAGGGTGGGGACCCCCATGATCAGTTCCGGTCCGAACCAGGTCGCAAAAATGGTCACCCCAACAACCCATGCAGGCAGGCTTCGGCCCGCAAGGGTGAAGTCTTGAGTATGTTTAACTTTTTTTGAACTGTAAAACCCGACTGCCAGTGTTAATAGCAAATAAACGATGATTGCTATGGCCAGGCTTCCCGTCATTTAGTGGGTTAGTTTTTCGAGGTAGTGAAGTATATTGCGTTCTATGCGCTCTTGTATATTCGTTAAATCGGCCTTAACAAAGGTCTCTCCTGTAATATTTTCATAGAGTTCGATGTACCGTTCCGATACCGTATTAATGTAGGCGTCGGACATTTCGGGCATTTTTTGGCCCGTTAGACCCTGAAATCCATTGCCGATCAACCATTGTCGAACGAACTCCTTTGAAAGTTGTTTTTGGGGCTCCCCTTTCTGCTGCCTTTCTTGATAACCCTCGGCATAAAAGTAGCGTGAAGAATCGGGCGTATGAATTTCGTCGATCAACAGAATTTGTCCCTGTTTATTTTTGCCAAACTCATATTTCGTGTCGACCAAAATAAGTCCGCGTGAAGCTGCTATTTCCGAACCCCTTTTGAAAAGTGCCCTGGTATATTTTTCAAGAACCGCATAGTCTTCTGCACTAACAATGCCCCGACGCAATATGTCTTCCCCGGAGATGTCTTCATCGTGATCGCCTTTTTCGGCTTTTGTCGCTGGCGTGATGATCGGCTTGGGGAAGCGGTCATTTTCCTTCATCCCATCTGGCATGGGCTCTCCGCACAGCATTCTTTTACCAGCAGAATATTCCCTTGCCGCATGGCCCGACAAATAGCCTCGAATCACCATTTCCACTTTAAAAGGTTCACAGGCCTGGCCAATGGCCACATTGGGATCTGGGGTCGCCAATAGCCAATTGGGCACGATTTCCTTTGTCGCTTCCATCATCTTGGTGGCGATTTGATTCAGGATTTGGCCTTTATAGGGTATACCTTTGGGCATCACCACATCGAATGCTGATAGCCTATCGGTGGCGACCATGACCAGCAGGTCGTTTTCCAGGGCATAAACCTCCCTGACCTTTCCCTTGTAGACCCATAGTTGTCCCGGGAATTTGAAATTGGTAGTTGTAATTGTATTGGCCATGATCGGTCTTAGTTCTGATGTTCGATATCTTTATAGGCATCGATTACTTTCTTGACCAATTTATGACGTATCACATCCTTGTCGTCGAGGTATATCATTTCAATGCCCTCCACGTTTTTTAAGATGAGCAATGCCTCCTTCAATCCGGAAATGACCCGTCTGGGAAGATCGATCTGTCCCGGATCGCCGGTAATCATAAACTTGGCGTTTTTGCCCATCCGGGTCAGAAACATTTTCATCTGTGCATGGGTGGTATTCTGCGCTTCGTCCAAGATTACGAAGGCATGATCGAGGGTTCGGCCACGCATAAAAGCCAATGGAGCGATTTGAATCGTACCGTTCTCGATGAAATGGGCCAATTTTTCTCCGGGAATCATATCCCTCAAGGCATCATACAGGGGTTGCATATAGGGATCTAGCTTTTCTTTCAGGTCACCAGGGAGAAAACCAAGGTTTTCGCCCGCTTCCACGGCCGGTCTTGTAAGGATGATCCGTTTCACCTGTTTTTCTTTCAAGGCCTTTACCGCCAAGGCGACACCGGTATAGGTCTTCCCGGTACCTGCAGGGCCAATGGCAAAAACCATATCGTTCTTCATTGCCGCATCGACCAGTTTTCGCTGGTTTTCGGTCTGCGCCTTGATCAGTTTCCCGCTTACCCCGTGAACCAGGGTTTCCCCGCTGCTTGCCGGGGATTGGTAGTCTTCTTGACCGTTACGGGCAAGCACCCGCTCAATGGCGTTTTCATCGAGTTTGTTGTATTTCACGAAATGATCGGTGAGCATATCGAAGCGCCTATCGAATTCCTCCAATAGGTCTTCATCGCCATAGACCATTATTTTGCTGCCCCGGGCAACAATCTTTAATTTCGGAAAGTACTTTTTAAGCAGTTCAATATTCTCGTTTTGTTGTCCAAAAAATTCCCTCGGACTGATGTCGGTGAGCTCTAGAATTAGTTCGTTCAATGAATATCGATTTTTTTAGGGTTGGGGCCTTAAAGATAAATTTCGAAAGGCTATTTTTTTGTTTAATTTTGTTTAACAAACTTAAGTAAAAAATCAGTTTGCATAATCAAAAACATATCAACATTGCTGCATGGCAATCATCACCTTAACGACAGATTTTGGACTTAAAGACCATTTTGTAGGTGCTTTGAAAGGGAGTATATATAAGGAGTTGACCGAAGCTAAAATTGTTGATATTTCTCACGAAATCAGCCCTTTTAACATTCATCAATGCGCCTACATCCTTAAAAATGCCTACAAGAACTTCCCGGAGGGCACTATTCACATCGTGGGCCTTGATGCAGAGCCCACCCCCGAAAACCAGCATATCGCCATTTTGGTCGATGGCCATTATTTTATTACCGCGAACACCGGGGTAATCGGTTTGATCACCTCTGAAATCAATCCGGAAAAAGTTGTCCAGATCAATATTCCAAACCCTGAGAACGGTTCGTTTCCCGTGATGGATGTGTTTGTGAAGGTAGCCTGCCACCTGGCCCGTGGTGGCACCTTGGAAGTGATTGGGAGGCCCTTTAACGAATTGACGGAACTCAAGACCTATGCGCCTATCATAACCGACAACGGAAATAAAATAGTGGGCAGTGTTGTGTATATTGATAACTATGGGAATGTCGTGACCAATATC
>JBATHI010000319.1:0-26696 GCA_049666645.1 Flavobacteriaceae bacterium
CTTTGCAAAGCAACACCATCTTGAAAACCTAATAGCTGTTGATAATACCGCGAGTCACGATTTTGTGGCCCACTATTTCGATTTGGTTGAAAACGGATTTGATCTGGTTTCCTCCAACAAAATCGCAAATACGTTGGGCTTTGACTATTACCAGCTGTTGCGCGAGGAATTGTCCAAAAACCAAAAGCAATATCTGTACGAAACCAATGTAGGGGCAGGTCTACCTTTAATCGATACCATTAAACTATTACACCTTTCGGGGGAGAACATCACTGGGATCAAAGGGGTATTCTCGGGATCGCTAAGCTATATCTTCAACACATTTTCTGAAGTGGATATGCCCTTCTCGGCCATTTTAAAGGAGGCCATGAAGCAAGGATTTACCGAGCCTGATCCGCGGGAAGACCTGTCAGGTAACGATGTGGGAAGAAAACTCTTGATTTTGGCGAGAGAACTCGATTTAAGAAACGAATTTTCGGATATCGACATCCAAAATTTGATTCCCGAGGTCTTGCAGGATGCAACCGTGGACTTTTTCTTGGAAAACCTGGAAGCACTCGACGTCAAGTTCAATGAAATCAAAAAAAACCAAAAACCCGGTCACGTGCTTCGCTATGTGGGCGACCTGCATGGAGACCTGCAAAAAGAAAAAGGGCTGTTAGATGTCAAACTCATTTCGGTTCCCAAGCAAAGTGCACTTGGTCAGGTAAAGGGTTCAGATTCGATCATCGAGATCTATACCGAATCCTATGGAGCCAATCCATTGGTCATTCAAGGCGCCGGGGCCGGAGCGGCGGTGACCGCAAGGGGCGTCTTTGGCGATATCTTGCGGATAGCGGAAAAGGGATAGCGGATTGGCGGCCCCATTCTTGGTGTCATAGATACCACAACCCATTGAAATGGCCATGGCGTAAATGTTTGCGTTTGTCGCCATGCACTAAAGAATAAAAAAATGAAAACCAAACGATTCGAGACCAACGCGATAAGAAGTCAATTGGAACGGACCTCAAATATGGAGCATTCCGTACCCCTATACCTCACCTCGAGTTTTGTGTTTGAGGATGCTGAGGACATGAGGGCTTCTTTTGCGGAAGAACGGGAACATCATATATATTCACGTTATTCGAATCCGAACGCCTCCGAATTCATAGCCAAAGTATGTCAGATGGAGGGCGCTGAGAGCGGATTTGCCTTTGCTTCCGGAATGGCCGCGGTTTTTTCGACTTTGGCCGCCTTGTTGGGCAGCGGTGACCATATTCTTTCCGCACGGAATATTTTTGGGTCGACCCATTCCCTGTTCACCAATTATTTTCCAAAATGGAATATCGACCATACCTATTTCAAGATTGATGAATTGGACCGGGTGGAAGCGCTCATCACCCCGAAAACAAAACTGATCTATGCAGAGTCGCCCACCAATCCGGGAGTTGATATCTTGGATTTGGAAAAATTGGGAAAAATTGCCAAAAAGAACAAGCTGATATTGGTCATCGACAATTGCTTTGCCTCGCCCTATTTACAGCAACCCATTAAGTATGGTGCCGACCTCGTCATCCATTCGGGAACCAAATTGATGGACGGACAGGGCAGGGTGCTCGCAGGGATTACCGTAGGGACCCATGAACTCATCGACCAGATTTACCGTTTTTCAAGGATTACAGGACCGGCACTTTCCCCCTTTAACGCTTGGGTATTGTCCAAGAGTTTGGAAACGCTGGCTGTCAGGGTCGACCGCCATTGCGAGAATGCCATGCGTTTGGCAACGTTTCTGGAAAGCCATAAGAATGTAAACTGGGTCAAATACCCTTTTCTAAAATCCCATCCCAAGTACGAATTGGCCAGGAAGCAGATGAAAGCAGGCGGTTGTGTGGTCGCTTTTGAGGTCAAAGGAGGCCTGGAGGCGGGTAGACGTTTCTTCGATGCCATCAAATTATTGTCGTTATCTGCCAATCTAGGGGATTCGAGGAGTATCGTTACCCATCCCGCATCAACGACCCATAGCAAACTTACGCCTGCCGAAAGGGAAGAAACGGGCATTACCGACGGAATGGTCCGCATTTCTGTCGGTCTGGAGCATATCGATGATATTATCGATGATATCGCCCAAGCCTTGGGATAGTGCACCAAGGGATGGTCATAAAGATGGCCCTCGCAAATCTTAATTTTCGCTATCTTCGTAACATGCTCTCCAAGAAGACCAAATATGGCTTAAAAGCCCTGACTTATTTAGCCGGACAAAAGGTCAATAAGCCCGTGCAGATCGCCGAGATCGCAAAGCATGAGAACATATCACAGAAGTTTTTGGAAAGCATACTGCTTAGTCTTAGAAAAACCGGATTTTTGGGCTCTAAAAAGGGCAAGGGAGGGGGCTATTACCTGATCAAAAATCCCAAGGAAATTTTGATGACCGATGTCATGCGGATTTTGGAGGGCCCCATTGCCATGGTGCCTTGCGTAAGTCTTAATTTCTATGAAAAGTGTACCGATTGTCCTGATGAAGAAAGTTGTTCGGTGCACGTGCTGATGCTAAAGGTCAGGGACAGTGCCCTGGAGGTATACCGCAACAATACCTTGGCCGATTTGGTGGTGCACAAGTATTGATTTCCCAAAATATTGAGTACGACCATTGCAGAATCTTTAACAATCCAGGCACTTTTTTATTAATCTAGTAAATCTATAGGATAATTTTAAAAAATGGTTTTGCCTCTGGACCTATACAATAATTTTATACTATTTTTGTTTACTCTATTAAATAGATAGGATAATTAGAATTTTGTTAAAAGATGATCGCTGACCAATTAATTTTAAATAAAAAGACTACCAAGGAACAGTATGAAATTGATAGAAGATCGGAACGGCCGGTGCGCAGCATTGCCAAATCGATAAGCTGGCGATTGATCGGCACGCTCGATACCATTTTGATTTCCTGGATCATCACGGGAAAAGTCAAGGTGGCCCTCTCCATAGGGTTGGTGGAATTATTCACCAAAATGCTGTTGTACTTCTTCCATGAACGTATCTGGAACCAAATTGGTTGGGGGAAATAATAATTCAAAAACCATGGCTTTTACAAACATACAAATAAGGGATTTGAACGTACAGTTCAAAGGAATACCCCCTGGAGAAATCATCTCTTGGGCTATAAAAAAGGCAACAAAGCCCTTGATAAGTACCAATTTTAGGCCCTATGAAGTGGCTTTGCTGCATGCGGTAGTGGACGTGAAGGGCGATATTCCGGTAGTGTGGTGCGATACGGGCTACAATACCCCAAATACATATCGACACGCCGAGGAGCTGATCGAACGTTTGGGCCTCCAGATCGATTTGTACGTTCCCAAACAAACAACGGCACATCGTGATGTATTGATGGGCATACCCAAGCTTGAAGACCCAAGGCATGCCGAATTCACTGATCAGGTAAAACTCGAACCTTTTCGAAGGGCCATGGCCGCACATCTACCCGATGTTTGGTTTACCAATCTCAGAAAAGGCCAGACCGCACTACGCGATTCACTCGATATCCTTAGCCTCGGCAAGGATGGAGTGTTGAAGGTGAGTCCTTTTTACCATTGGAGCGACTTTCAACTGGATGCCTATTTGAAGGAATATGAACTGCCCAATGAACCCCGCTATTTCGACCCTACCAAGGTTTTGGAGAACAGGGAATGTGGCCTGCACAACTAACGCCACCCAATCAAAACAACTAAAGGACATGACAGATACAGCACATATCAATGCTTTGGAAAATGAGGCCATTTACATTTTTAGGGAGGTGGCCGCACAGTTTGAAAGGCCTGTGTTACTGTTTTCGGGCGGAAAGGATTCCATAACCCTGGTTCGTTTGGCACAGAAGGCATTTTGGCCGGCAAAGATTCCATTTCCACTAATGCACATCGATACGGGACATAACTTTCCGGAAACCATCCGTTTCAGGGATAAATTGGTGAAAGAGCTGGGCTTGGAGCTGATCGTGCGAGAAGTCCAAGACACGATCGATCAAGGCAAGGTGAAAGAGGAATCGGGCAGGTATTCCAGCAGAAATGCCTTGCAGACGACCACGCTTTTGGACGCGATTTCCGAGTTCAGGTTCGATGCCTGCATCGGGGGCGCCCGCAGGGATGAGGAGAAGGCAAGGGCCAAAGAACGTATTTTTTCGGTTCGCGACGACTTTGGCCAATGGGATGAAAAAAACCAAAGACCGGAATTGTTCGATATGCTTAACGGACAGATCGAATTGGGACAAAATGTGAGGGTCTTTCCAATTTCCAATTGGACGGAGTTGGATGTTTGGTCCTATATAGAGGCCGAAAATATTGAAATACCGTCGATCTATTTTGCCCACAAACGCAAGATTTTTTTACGTGACGGCCTAATTTGGTCCCATTCCGATTATGTCTTCCAGGAAGAAGATGAAGCGGTCTTGGAACGTATGGTCCGCTTTAGGACGGTAGGCGACATGAGCTGCACCGCCGCCGTATTCTCCGATGCCGCCGACATTGCTTCGGTAGTAAGGGAAATCAGGGATTCGACCATCTCCGAAAGAGGGGCTCGCATCGATGATAAACGTTCGGAAGCCGCCATGGAAAAAAGAAAGCAACAAGGCTATTTTTAAAGAAATATCCATGGCCCAATGGAAGCCCCAAAATCAGAATGGGAAAGACAAACAAGTCCAAAAACAGTAGAAAGAATATGGAAGTACTTAAAATAGCAACGGCCGGAAGCGTGGATGATGGTAAAAGCACCTTGATCGGCAGATTGCTTTATGATACCAAATCGCTGACCAAGGACAAATTGGAGGCCATAGAAAAAACCAGCCGACAAAAAGGCTTTGATTACCTCGACTTCTCCTTGGCCACCGACGGATTGGTAGCCGAACGGGAGCAGGGCATCACCATCGATGTCGCTCACATTTATTTTTCGACCAAGACCAAGAGCTATATCATTGCCGATACCCCTGGCCATGTAGAATATACCCGGAACATGGTCACCGGTGCCTCAACTTCCCAAGTGGCCATCATTTTGATCGATGCGAGAAAGGGCGTCATCGAACAGACCAACCGCCACTTTTTCATCAATAACCTCCTTAGGATAAAGGATGTGATCGTGGCCATCAACAAAATGGATTTGGTCGACTTCTCGGAGGAGACCTATAACAATATCAAGGTCGATTTCGAAAGGCTGATGGCGAAAAGGGACTATCAAGAACAGCAGATCACCTTTATCCCTGTCAGTGCCCTGAAGGGCGACAATGTGGTCAATAGGTCAAAAAGTACCCCGTGGTATAAAGGCCAAACCTTATTGGAACATTTGGAAGCCTTGGAAAGAAAGGATATTTATAATGTAGGGACACCAAGATTTCCGGTGCAATATGTCATTAGGCCCAAGACAGAGGAACACCACGATTTCAGGGGCTTTGCCGGTAAGGTCTATGGCGGGGAACTCAGTGTGGGCGACGAAGTCGTTGCCCTGCCTTCCTTGAACAAGACCAAGATCAAGGCCATTTATTTTTATGACAAAAAATATAGAACGGCCTCCCGAAGATCCTCGGTGACCATCACCTTGGAAGATGAAATAAATTTGAGCAGGGGCGATATGTTGGTGAAGGCCGGTGATCTCCCGAAAATCGAAAAGGAAATCGATGCTACCGTTTCATGGATGGATTCACGCCAAATGGCGGTAGGAAATAAGTATATCGTCCAGCATGGGGTGAACAAAGTGTTGGCCAAAGTAGATCGCATCCACCATAAGATCCATCCCGATTACAGCGGCTTGGATACGGAAATCGAGGCGCTGGGCATCAATGACATCGCCAAGGTGACCTTTAAATTGAACAAGCCCATTTTTTATGATGCCTTTAAAGCGCACCGTACCAATGGCTCGTTTATCTTGATCGATAGCCAATCGAACAATACGGTGGGGGCCGGCTTTATCAATTAAGCGAACAAGGAATTTCAATAAAAGAAGTAGTTTTTCAAAGTAGATGATGTCAAGCAAGTTGCGGAATAAAGGTTTGCAATTCATTAATCTATAAAATCTATAGGAATAATATAAATATGATCTTCACTGAAAGATCGGGAACTTGGAAGCGACATGCAAAGTTTTAGAACAGAGTTGGAAAACAATATAGTAGCCCAGGATATCATAGAATTGGAGGCCAAGATCAGGCAATTCAAGGAAGGAAATCTCGATGAGGAAAAATTTCGCAGCCTGCGTTTGGCGAGGGGCGTTTACGGTCAGCGGCAGCAAGGGGTTCAAATGATAAGGATCAAATTGCCCTATGGGAAAGTAACCGCAAAGCAATTGCGGAGAATTGCCGATGTGGCCGACGAGTATTCCACGGGGCGATTGCACATCACTACCCGCCAGGATATCCAGATCCACTATGTAGATCTCGACCGAACCCCGGAGCTCTGGGCGCAATTGGAAAAAGATGAAGTGACCCTCAGGGAAGCCTGTGGCAATACCGTACGCAACGTAACGGCCAGCGAAACGGCGGGCATCGATGTTGATGAGCCTTTCGATGTTTCGCCCTATGCCGATGCCGTATTTAGGTATTTTCTGCGAAATCCCATCGGACAGGAATTGGGGAGGAAATTCAAGGTTTCCTTTTCTGCCAGCGATGCCGACACCGGTCTTTCTTACATGCACGATCTGGGCTTTATCGCCAAAATGGAAAATAATGTCAGGGGATTTAAAGTGATGCTGGGGGGTGGACTCGGATCACAACCCCGACATGCCGATGAGTTGTATTCCTTTTTGCCATCTGATCGTATCATCCCCATGATGGAAGGCGTTGTGCGTGTCTTTGACCGATACGGCGAACGAAAGAGCAGGGCCAAGGCAAGGATGAAATTTTTGCTCAAGGATATGGGTCTCGATGGTTTTAAAGAACTGTTGGAGGCCGAACAAAAAGCAATTCCGGAACAGTCCGTGGTCATCGACCCCTCGCGCTATCCCGTAATCAAGGTAGCCGAAGTGCCCATTCCTCCAGTTGAAATTCAAGATGAGGTCGCTTTTGGGCAATGGAAAGAAACCAACTTGGTGGCTCAAAAACAAGCAGGATATTCTGCCATTGGGATCAAAGTGCTTTTGGGCGATTTCTATACCGATAAGGCGCGGTTACTGGCCGATTTGATAGAAAAATATGCGGCCGGGGAAATCCGGTTCACCCTGCGCCAGAACATTTTGATCCCGTACGTCAAAAACGAACTACTTCCATTATTTTACAACGAATTGTCTGCCTTGGGCATGGCCGAAGTGGGTTATAACAAGGCTTTGGACATTACCGCTTGTCCGGGTACCGATACCTGTAATCTTGGCATAGCAAGCAGCACGGGGATTGCGGCGGAGCTGGAGCGTGTCATCAAGGCCGAATACCCGCAGTATATCTCAAATCCCGATGTGGTGATCAAGATCAGCGGCTGCATGAATGCCTGTGGCCAGCACAACATGGCCAATATCGGCTTTCAAGGGATGAGCATCCGTACCAAAGACAAATTGGTCGCCCCTGCATTGCAGGTATTATTGGGTGGAGGAAATTTCGGGGATGGAAAGGGACGCTTTGCGGATAAGGTGATCAAAGTGCCCAGTAAAAGAGGTCCCGAGGCCCTGAGGTTGGTGCTCGATGATTTCGATGCCAATGGGAAAGGAGCCAAGTTCGCGGATTATTACGAACAAAAAGGACAGATGTATTTTTATGAATTTTTAAAACCTTTGGCGGAGATTTCAAATCTTACCCCCGACGATTTTGTGGATTGGGGAAGTGTTGAAAAATACGAACAGGCCATCGGGGTAGGGGAATGCGCCGGTGTTGTGATCGATTTGATCGCGACCCTTCTTTTTGAGAGTGAAGAGAAAATCGAGCTGGCAACCACGCATTTTGAGAAGGGGAAATGGGCCGCCAGTATATACTATTCCTATTCCGCCATGGTGAACGCGGCCAAGGCCTTGTTGACCGCGGAAGATACCAAGACCAATACCCATGCCAGCATCATTGCAGATTTTGATGAAAAATTTGTGGCTTCGGGGAGATTGTCGCTACCTACCGGTTTTGAAGAATTGGTGTTGCAGATCAACCAAAACGAACCCTCCGAATTCTTTGCCAACGGTTATCTGAAAGATGCCAAAGGGTTCTTAAGACAGGTGGAAACGTTTAGAAAATTGGAACTCGCCCATGTATAAAGAACCTCAATTGACCATCGTAGGGGCAGGTCCTGGAGATGTGGAGCTGATCACCATCAAAGCGATCAAGGCTTTGGATTCCGCCGATGTCGTCCTTTACGATGCCCTGGTGGCGCCTGAACTTTTGGCCTATGCCCCATCCGCGGAGCATATTTTCGTGGGCAAAAGGAAGGGTTGCTATGCCTATCAACAAAACCAGATCAATGAACTCATCGTAAGCCTTGCCCTTCAAAAAGGACATGTCGTGCGATTGAAAGGCGGCGATCCCTTTGTCTTCGGAAGGGGTGCGGAAGAAATGGAATACGCCAGGGAAAATGGATTGGAAGTGAAGATGGTGCCCGGTATTTCGTCTTGTTTATCGGTCCCCGCCTCGCAAAACATCCCCGTTACCAAAAGGGGATCGGCCGAAAGTTTTTGGGTGATCACAGGAACGACCAAAGACCACCAATTATCAAACGATGTGGCGCTGGCCGCCCAGTCCACAGCTACCATCGTGATATTGATGGGAATGGGCAAGCTCAGCGAGATCGTGGCCTGTTTCAAAAAGTTCGGAAAGGCCAAATTGCCCATAGCCATCATCCAAAACGGTACGATGGAAAATGAAAAAACGGGTGTGGGCACCATACAGAATATCGAGCAGGTGGTTCAGAAACAAAAATTGTCGAACCCTGCAATCATCATCATAGGGGAAGTTGTACGGCACCGTGATATCATCTTGCAGCTAAGGACTGCATATCAAATCGAAGCACTGGCATAATGAAGATGGAAACCAACAATTTATATCCAATATTCCTGAAGACCGCCAATCTGCACATTCTGATCATAGGTGGTGGCAACGTAGCCGAGGAAAAACTCAGTTTCTTGACCAAATCGAGTCCGGATGCGAAGGTGACCCTGGTGGCACCGATGTTTCGGGAAGGCACTTTGGCCCTGGCTTCCCAATTCGATGTAACGCTGATCAAAGACAAGTACCATGAAGCCTATCTGGATGGCAAACATATGGTCATCGCCACTACGGATGTACCAGAGGTCAACATATCGGTATATAACGACTGCCGGAAAAGGGACAAATTGGTGAACGTGGCCGACAACCCGCCCAATTGTGATTTCTATATGGGGGGCATCGTTACCAAGGGCAACGTAAAAGTGGCCATTTCCACCAATGCCAAGTCGCCGACGACCGCAAAGCGTTTAAGGCAATTTTTTGAAGAGGTCATTCCGGACGACATCAGCCAAATGGTCCAAAACCTGAACGAATATCGGAAAACCATAAAAGGCGATTTCGAACAAAAAGTTGAAAAAATGAACGAGATGACCAAGCCCCTGGTAGAAAAAACATTTAACAATCAATCCGGTACCCTCAAATAGGGCCCAAAAATCTTAATGAAAATAGGTTATGATCAAAACGGATATCATCATCATCGGCGCGGGCCCCACGGGTTTGTTCACGGTATTTGAAGCAGGACTTCTAAAGTTAAAAACCCATCTGATCGATGCCCTACCGTTACCGGGAGGGCAATGCACGGAAATTTATCCCAAGAAACCCATTTACGATATACCCGCATACCCGGAAATATTGGCAGGCGACTTGGTGAACAATCTTCTTGAGCAAATAAGACCCTTCAACCCCGGATTTACCTTAGGGGAAAGGGCCGAAACCTTGAACAAATTGGAAGATGGTTCCTTTCTGGTGACCACCAACAAGGGTACGAAACACCAGGCCCCGGTGGTGGTCATTGCAGGCGGTCTGGGATCCTTCGAACCACGGAAACCGCCTATTGCCAACATCCTCGATTTTGAGGAAAAAGGTGTGGCATATATGGTCAAAGACCCCGAGGTTTACCGCAACAGGAAAGTGGTGATTTCCGGAGGCGGCGATTCGGCGCTCGACTGGGCCATTTATCTGGCCGACCTGGCCACGGAAGTCATCTTGGTACACAGAAGAAACGAATTTCGAGGGGCCTTGGATTCGGTTGAGAAAGCTTCACATTTGGCCAAGTTGGGAAAAATCAAACTGTATACCGAAGCAGAAGTGACCAGATTATACGGGGATGAGCATTTAGAGGCGGTGGTGGTGAAACACAACGATCCGGGTTTGGGCGAATCCTATGTCGAAACCGACCATTTTATACCGCTTTTCGGTCTTTCTCCAAAATTGGGCCCCATCGGGGACTGGGGCTTGGAAATCGAAAAAAATGCCATAAAAGTCAACAATGCCAAAGACTATCAGACCAATATTCCCGGTGTTTTTGCCATAGGGGACGTGAATACCTATGAGGGGAAACTCAAGCTGATCTTATCGGGATTTCATGAAGCTGCGGTGATGTGCCAATATGCTTACCAAATCATCAATCCCGGTAAACGCTATGTGATGAAATATACCACTGTTGGCGGGGTGGAAGGTTTTGATGGCAGCAAAAGAGAGGCCAAAAAAGAAGTGGTCCAAAGCATTTTATAACAATTTGCCATAAGGCTTCCATATAAAACCTCCCAAGGCTTCTTGCCTTGGGAGGTTTTTGCTTTGTCGCAAGATGGCCACCTTTGTAAAAACTATGCACTTTGTTTGTTTTTACCAAGACTGTGCCGTTACTTTGCACCCAGTTCATTTGCAGGCTGACACGTTATCAAGAAAGGTGGAGGGATTAGACCCTTTGAAACCTTAGCAACCCTTTAACTTTAAAGAAGGTGCTACATTCTATCCCATAAATGGGAATAGATAACCAAAAAAGAGGTTTTCTTCTACAAACTTGATATATAAAATGGCGATGGGTCAACACCATTTGGCGCCGTTTATTTGGTGATAGGCATTTGATCAATCAATGCGTTTTATGAAAGATATACGTCTTATTTTACAACAAAGAATATTGGTGCTCGACGGTGCCATGGGCACGATGTTACAGCGCTACAAATTCACGGAAGCCGATTTCAGGGGGCAACGGTTCAAAGATTGGCCACATCCCTTGCAGGGCAACAACGATTTGTTGTCCCTTACCCAACCAGAAGCCATAGCCGAAGTACATCGGAGCTATTTCGCGGCCGGTGCCGATATTGTTGAAACCAATACCTTCTCGGGCACTACCGTTGCCATGGCAGATTACCATATGGAATCGTTGGTTTATGAACTCAACTTTGAGTCTGCCAGAATAGCAAAAAGGGTGGCCGATGAGTTCACGGCCAATGAACCGCACAAACCTCGCTTCGTTGCTGGCAGCATAGGACCTACGAACAAAACGGCGAGCATGTCGCCCGATGTGAACGACCCCGGGTTCAGGGCCGTCTCTTTCGATGAGTTGCGCATTGCCTATAAGCAACAGGTGGAAGCCTTACTCGACGGAGGCGTCGACCTGCTTTTGGTAGAAACCATTTTTGATACCTTAAATGCCAAAGCCGCCCTTTTTGCCATTGAAGAGGTCAAGGAAGAACGCGGCATCGACGTGCCCATTATGGTGAGCGGCACGATTACCGATGCCTCCGGCCGCACCCTATCGGGGCAGACCGCCGAAGCCTTTTTGATTTCCATATCGCACATTCCGGTATTGTCGGTAGGCTTCAACTGTGCCTTGGGCGCCTCTCAACTGGTCCCCCATTTGGAAGTGCTCTCAGCAAAAACAGACCATGCGATTTCGGCACATCCCAATGCGGGCCTGCCCAATGCCTTCGGAGAATATGACGAATCGCCCGAACAGATGGCAGAGCAGATCAAGGAATATTTGGATAAAGGTTTGGTGAACATCGTGGGCGGTTGTTGCGGAACCACTCCCGACCACATTGGGGCAATAGCCGCATTGGTCTCCCAATACCAGCCCAGAAGGCTTCCCATCTTAAGCGAATAAATGAAAGATTCAAGCCCGAAATACCTTAGACTATCCGGTTTGGAACCGCTTGTCGTTACCCCCGAAAGCAACTTTGTGAACGTTGGGGAGCGCACCAATGTCGCCGGTTCCGCCAAATTTCTTCGGTTGATCAAAGAAGAAAAGTTCGAAGAGGCCTTGGAAGTGGCCCGGGACCAGGTGGAAGGTGGGGCACAGATCATAGACGTCAACATGGACGATGGACTCATCGATGGCAAGCGGGCCATGGTCAAGTATTTGAACCTCATCGTTGCCGAACCCGATATCGCCCGCGTGCCCATTATGATCGATAGCTCCAAATGGGAAATCCTTGAAGCCGGGCTACAGGTGGTTCAGGGTAAATGTGTGGTCAATTCCATCAGTCTTAAGGAAGGGGAACAACAATTTCTGCACCAGGCCACCCTGATCAAAAGATATGGGGCAGCGGTGATCGTCATGGCATTTGATGAGGTGGGCCAAGCCGATAATTATGAACGCCGAATAGAAATTGCCCAACGTTCCTATACGCTTTTGGTCAACAAAGTTGGTTTTGCACCGGAAGACATCATATTCGATCTAAATATTTTCCCCGTTGCCACGGGGATGGACGAACATAAACGCAATGCGCTCGATTTTATGGAAGCTACCAAATGGGTCCGTGAAAATTTGCCCCACTGCAGCGTAAGTGGGGGGGTAAGCAATGTTTCCTTTTCTTTTAGGGGCAACAATCCGGTTCGCGAGGCCATGCATTCGGTCTTTTTGTACCATGCCATCAAAGCTGGTATGAACATGGGAATCGTTAACCCGACTATGTTGGAAGTGTACGACGATATCCCAAAGGACCTTTTGGAGCGGGTTGAAGATGTCATTCTGAACAGAAGGGACGATGCTACCGAAAGACTTTTGGATTTAGCCGAAAGTGTGGTGGGCAAGGCCAGAGAAAATAAAATCGACCTGTCATGGCGCGAAGAACCCTTGCAAGACCGTATTACGAGGGCCTTGGTCAAAGGTATCGATCAATATATCGTGGAAGACGTGGAGGAGGCGCGTTTGGTGGTCGACAAACCCATTGAAGTGATCGAAGGGCATTTGATGACCGGCATGAACGTGGTAGGGGATCTTTTTGGAAGTGGCAAGATGTTCCTGCCCCAAGTGGTGAAATCGGCAAGGGTGATGAAGCGGGCCGTGGCCCATTTGCTTCCTTATATCGAAGAAGAAAAATTGCGCAATCCCCAAGCGGGCGACAGCAAAGGTGCCGGTAAAATATTGATGGCGACCGTGAAGGGCGATGTGCATGACATCGGCAAGAACATCGTGGGTGTTGTCCTGGCCTGCAACAATTATGAGATCATCGATTTGGGGGTGATGGTACCTCCGGAGAAAATCATTGCGGCCGCGATCGAACATCAAGTGGATGTGATAGGGCTCAGTGGTTTGATCACCCCTTCATTGGATGAAATGGTGCATTTGGCCAAGGAGATGCAACGAAAGAATTTTAAGGTGCCCCTATTGATAGGAGGAGCCACTACAAGTAAGGCCCATACCGCGGTAAAGATCGATCCACAGTACAGCAATGCGGTGGTGCACGTCAACGACGCATCCCGTGCGGTAACGGTGGTCGGAGATCTTTTGCAGAAGGAGACTTCCGAAGGTTATAAGAAAGCGGTGAAGGATGATTATGAAGTCTTCCGGAATAAATTCCTGAACCGTGGTCAGCAGAAGGAATACAAATCCTTGACAGAAGCCAGGAGGAATAGGTTTCAGATCAACTGGTCGGATTCTGAAATAGCGGTCCCCAAGGAACTGGGCATCCAGATCATTGAAAACCTTGATTTGTCCAAATTGGTCGATTTTATCGATTGGACCCCATTCTTCAGGAGTTGGGAACTGCATGGCAAATATCCCGATATCCTTGAAGACGAGATCGTTGGGCCACAGGCCACCGAACTATATGCAGATGCTCGGAAAATGCTGGAAAAGATCTTAAAGGAAAGTCAGTTGACGGCTAAAGGTGTCTTCGGAATCTTCCCGGCCAACTCCATCGATGGGGATGATATCGAGGTGCAGGTACCGGCTTCGTTGCCAGGGCCGAAACAACGGCCAGCATCGGAAGCAGACCGGAAGTTCGTTTTTAGGACGCTTCGCCAACAGCTTAAACGAAAGGAAGGGGTGGCCGATTATGCACTGGCCGATTTTATTGCCCCGGCGAATTCGGGCAGGCAGGATTATATCGGTTGCTTTTGTGTTACCACGGGCTTTGGTACCGAAGCCTTGGCCCGCCAATATGAGCGGGAATTGGACGACTATAATTCAATCATGATCAAGGCATTGTCGGATCGTTTGGCCGAGGCTTTTGCCGAATACCTGCATAAGGAAGTAAGGACGAACCATTGGGGCTATTCGGCCAACGAGGCCCTGAGCAATGAAGAATTGATCAATGAATCGTACAAGGGCATACGTCCGGCCCCCGGTTATCCGGCCTGTCCGGATCATTTGGAGAAGCTTACGATTTGGGAGCTTTTGCAGGTAGAGGGAAACATTGGCGTGAAATTGACAGAAAGCTTGGCCATGTGGCCGGCATCTTCGGTGAGCGGGTATTATTTTGCCAATCCTGAGGCGCGTTATTTCGGATTGGGAAAGATCAAGGAAGACCAGGTGGCCGACTATGCACGAAGGAAAGGCATCGCCATGGAGGAAGCCGTGAAGTGGCTGGCACCCAATATTGCCGATGATTGACCATGCGTTAGGGATTGAGGCCATGTCGGAGCGATCCCGATAACCATCAGGACGCGAAGGCCGAAAGCCCGACCCGATCCTTCGGGGAACGCCATAAATAGAATTGAAGATTAAGAAAACAGTTGAGCAAATATGAAAATCACAGAGCATATTGAAAAGGCCAAGGGGAAGACCTTGTTTTCTTTCGAGATCATCCCACCGATGAAAGGGCGAAATATCAAGGAGCTATACGATAATATCGATCCTTTGATGGAATTCAAACCGCCATTCATCGATGTGACCACCTCCCGTGAAGAGTACGTATATATCGACCGTGACGGCCTCTTGGACAAGAAGTTGACGCGCATGCGCCCGGGCACGGTTGGCATCTGTGCCTCCATCAAGCACAAATACGACATTGATGCCGTGCCCCATGTGCTGTGTGGCGGATTCACCAGGGAAGAAACGGAATACCTTTTGGTCGATTGCCATTATCTGGGAATCGATAATGTCATGGCCCTGCGAGGGGATGCCATGAGGGAGGAAAAGTATTTTGAGCCCACGAAGGGGGGGCATGCCTATGCCCTGGACCTAGTGAAGCAAATCCGCGACCTGAACAGCGGGAAATACCTGCACGATGTCATTGAAACCGATGACTGTGCCCATTTCTGCATCGGGGTGGCCGGATATCCGGAAAAACACCTTGAAGCGCCTTCCCTGAAATCGGACTTGATCAGGCTTAAAGAAAAAGTAGATGCAGGGGCCGAGTATGTGGTGACGCAAATGTTCTTCGACAATCAAAAATACTTCGATTTTGTGGCCGCGGCGAGGGCCATGGGCATAGATGTGCCCATTATCCCGGGCATCAAGCCCATTGCCGTGAAACGGCACCTGCAATTGTTGCCCCAGGTATTCCGTATCGACCTGCCACAAGATTTGATCGATGCCGTGGATGCCTGTGCCAATAACAAACAGGTCAGACAGGTTGGTATCGAATGGTGTGCTGCCCAGTCGAACGAGCTTAAGGCCGCAGGGGTGCCGGTACTCCATTACTACTCTATGGGCAAATCCGACAATATCAAGGCCATAGCAGAGCAGGTTTTTTAAATACCTCGATAAAATTTGATTCTGGAAAACAGCCTTATCGTTGGCCTTTCCTGTTGAATAGTGCTATTTTTACACCCCATGAACCCAAGGCCGTTTCTCCCCATCCTTCTCTTTACCATAGGTAGTCTGGCCCAGGATGCGGTTGTTGCGAAAGCCTATACCATCGATGTTTCGGCCTTCTATGGATCGATCGTACTGCACAATCCCGATATTTCACATTTGATCACGGACCACCCCAACGGCTTGATCCTGGCCTATAGCCGAAAGACTTTTGGGGAAGAGGCATGGCAACAGGGGTACAATTATCCCGATATCGGTGCTTCTTTTGTATTTCAACATATGCGCAACAAGACCCTGGGCCAGAATTATGGCTTGTATGCCCATTATAACTTTTACTTTTTTAAACGTCATGCCCAGCTCAGGATCGGCCAGGGGGTGGCCTATACCACGAATCCCTATGACAGGGACAACAACTTCAGGAACAATGCTTATGGATCCAGGCTCATGAGCTCTACCTACCTCATGTTGAATTTACATCGGGAAAATTTATATCGGGGCCTTGGCCTAAAAGCAGGTATTTCCTTGGTACATTATTCGAATGCGAACGTGAGGGCCCCCAATACCTCCACGAATACCCTGGCCTTCAATCTGGGCCTGACCTATACCCTGAATGATACGGAACAGGATTACCTCATCCGGGAAAAACAAAGAATAACCGAACCCATACACTATAATTTGACGTTTAGGACAGGTATCAACGAAAGTGACATCATCGGTTCCGGCCAATACCCTTTCTATATTTTATCGGCCAATGCAGACAAACGTTTGGGCAATAAAAGCGCTGTTCAAGTGGGCGCCGACCTATTTTTCAGCAATTTTCTAAAGGAGTTGATCCGGTATCAATCCATCGCCTTTCCAGAGAACCAGGTGGCTTCGGATACCGATTTTAAAAGGGTGGGGGTCTTTCTGGGCCACGAGCTTTTTATCAATAGAATATCCATCACCGCCCAATTGGGTTATTATATTTATTATCCTTTTGATTTTGAGGGAAAGGTATACAACCGCATTGGCCTGAAACGTTATTTCGGGGAGAAATGGTTCGGGGAAATCTCCTTGAAATCGCATGCCGCCGCCGCAGAGGCCCTGGAATTCGGGATAGGCATACGATTGTAGATAAGAAAAGACGGGTTTATTAAAGCCCCATTGAATAAAAATGAAAAGAGGAAATCGCATTTTAACAGTACTTCTGGTAGGGTTTCTCCTGGCCTGCAACGGTGAAAACGCGCCGGATTGTTTTCAGAATACCGGCTCCCTGATCAGGGAGGAAATCTCCTTGCCCAGCTTTACGAAAATTACGGTATTTGAAAATGTGACCTTGGTCATCAAACAAGGCTTGCAGCAAAAAGTAGAGATCGAGACGGGAAGCTTGCTTAGGAATGAAGTAAGTGCCACGGTGGTTGGTGACCGTCTTCTTTTAAGGGACACCAATGATTGTAACTATTTCAGGGCCTATGGTACTACCAAGGTTTTTGTGACCGCTCCCGATCTAAACGAAATCCGTAGCAGTACCGGCTGGCCCATTGAAAGCGATGGGGTTTTGGCGTATCCCGAGCTGAGCCTATTTTCCGAGAGCTTTCTCGATCCCGAAGCCCTGACCACCGATGGCTCCTTCGATTTGGAACTGAATAACCAAAACCTGAACGTAGTGGTCAACGGAATTGCGTATTTCAAATTGAGTGGCAATACGGAGAATCTGAACTTGATCGTTGCTGCCGGCGATTCGAGGGTGGAAGCCGAACAATTGATCGCACAATCGGTGACCATAGATCACCGTGGATCGAACGACCTGTTGATCCAACCCTTGCAATCCTTAAAAGGTGTTATAAGGGGCACGGGCAACGTATTGAGCTACTTCCGGCCCGCGGTGGTAGAGGTCGATATATTGTATATAGGGCGCCTCGAGTATAAAGACTAGTTGCCTGATGAACCCGATGCTCAAATTTTTCAACGACCTTTTCACCAAGCGAAACAGCCTGGGCAATGACCCTTTGCTGGGGGCCTTGCTGGAAGCCCAAAGACTGATCGATGGGATGGTCAAGGGGGGTAAGGTACCGGGTTTGGCCCTCACGGTCATCAAGGAAGGGGCCGTATTGCTTCAAAAGGGTTTCGGATATGCAGACTTGGCACTGAAATCGCCGATCAGCCCGAGCAGCACCTTGTTCAGGACGGCAAGTGTCTCGAAACCCATTGCAGCTTCGGCATTGGCCATCATGGTCTCGGAACAAACGATCGATCTCGACGCCTCGTTTTACGAATATGTGCCCTATTTTCCGAAGAAGGAATACGATTTTACCCTGCGTCAACTGGCTTCACATACCGCAGGCATTCGCAGTTACAGCGGTATGGAATATCGATTGAACAAGCCCTTTGGCATTAAAGAAGGGATTGAAGTGTTTAAAGCCGATGCGTTGCTCTTTGAGCCGGGCACGGATTACCATTATAACAGTTACGACTGGGTGCTGGTATCCTTGGCCATGCAGGAAGCCAGCGGGCTTCCCTTTCAGGATTATGTTAAAGCGAAGGTACTGGAGCCTTTGGATATGTCGAACACCATGCCCGAGCCGACATTGCAGGGGCCAATTTCAGACACTGCCCATCAACCCTTGGCGACGTTTTATTCCAAAAGCCAAGGGGGTTTTAGAACGGCCGCCCCTGTGAACAATTTGTTCAAATTGGCCGGGGGAGGGTACTTATCGACTTCAGAGGATATCGCCAAACTGGGGCAGGCCTACCTACAGGGTAAGATTGCCGATCATGGGGTGATTTCGCAATTCCTTACGGCAATGGAAGTGAATGGGATCTCTACTTATTACGGCCTTGGTTGGCAGGTAAGTCGAGATGCAAAGGGCAGGCCTTATTATGGCCATGTGGGCAATGGTGTAGGGGGATATTCCAATTTTTTTGTCTATCCGGAGGAACGGATGGTCTTCGCCATTTTGGTGAATTGCACCGATCCAAAAATCCAGGAAGTATTGGACCAGCTCATGGGACTATTGATCGATCTTGGTGCCGAATCAAAATCCGTTTAGCGACTTCGGCCAAATTGGGCCGATCTTCAAGCCATCGGCGACATGGATCATCAAGGTTGATGCGGTCCTGGCTTACGGGGCCACCGGGGCTGAGGTCAAAGCGGTAAACAGGCTTTCAAGGTTTTTATTTTTCCTGCTCAGCTGCAAGGTTTTCAATTGGTTGTCGTGCGCAAAATCAAAAACGACGGGCCGCATGTCTTTCGTTGTGTCAAAAGTGATTTCATAAACGAAACCCATGGTATTTTTTACCTGGCCCACATGTGGCAGCTGGTTTAAAAAAGCCTCTTCCACGCGATAGTCGAATTCTACCTCGATGACCTGTTCCGCTTCTTCCCTCAGGTCGGCAAGTTTTCGGTCGGCCACCATTCGCCCTTTGTTGATGATCAAAACACGATCGCATACCGCCTCTACCTCTTTCATGATATGGGTTGAAAGCAGGATGGTTTTTTCCTTTCCGACGGTTCTGATCAATTTTCGAATTTCCAACAATTGATTGGGGTCCAGCCCTGTGGTGGGCTCATCGAGAATCAACACTTCCGGATCGTGCAGCAAGGCGGCCGCAAGGCCCACGCGTTGTCGATATCCTTTGGAGAGTTGTCCAATCTTTTTGTGCGCTTCGACCGCTAGTCCGGTTTGTTCGATTACCACCGCGATCCGATCTTTGGGCACCTTGTACACCTCGGCATTGAACGTCAGATATTCCTTCACATACATTTCAAGATAAAGCGGATTGTGTTCGGGCAGGTAACCGATGCTTTCCTGAACCTTTTTTTTCTGTGACATGGCATCAAAACCGTTGACCAAGGCCGTACCTTCATCGGCCTTATAATAAGTAGTGAGGATTTTCATCAAGGTAGACTTCCCCGCTCCATTTGGGCCAAGAAAACCGACAATTTCACCTTTTTGTATTTCAAAGGAAATGCTGTCGAGCGCCTTCTGGGCACCAAAGCTTTTTGAAATATGGTTCACCACTATCGACATGTCATTGTAGTTTGGTCAAAAATAAGCAATATAAGGTGCATTTCAAGCAAGGAGCGAATTCCGCAGCCGTATCCCAGCCCGAAATGTTTGCGATTTTGCCATGCTATCGACAAAAAAATGGGACTCAGGAATTCGATTTATCAATTTAATTGTTACATTAGCCGAAGTTTTAAAACAAAATGACAAAACAATATTTCTGGAACGGTTTCTATTTTTACTTCTTTTTTAAGAGAGGGACGGGACTGTTGTAGTATATTCAATTCAAGATATAATATAAAGTCCCGCGAAAAGCGGGACTTTTTTCGTTAACGAAAAAGGCGCCCGATATTGGTGGGCTTGACCGATAAAATGTTGTCGGAACGATTTTAAGGAAATGATGAAATTAAGAATTGCCATACAGGGGATACAAGGATCGAACCATCATCAAGTGGCCAGGGAATACTTTGGCGACGATATTGAACTCGTTGAATGTATGTCTTTTGATCAACTCGTTGACCGATTGCTCGATCATTCAGCGGATAAAGGGGTCATGGCCATTGAGAATTCGATTGCAGGGTCGATCATCCCAAACTATGCGCTGATCAATCATAACAACCTCCACATCATCGGGGAGCATTATTTGAACATACACCATCATTTGATGGTTTTCAAAGGCCAACAATTATCGGACATACAGGAGGTGCATTCACATCCCATGGCATTATTGCAGTGCAAGGAATTTTTCCGCGATTGGCCACAGATCAAACTGGTTGAGGATGTCGACACCGCAGAGACGGCCCGACGCATTCAACAACGGCAATTGACCCAGATTGCCGCTATTGCACCCAAGGTAGCGGCCGATCTTTATGGTTTGGACATCGTAGCGCCGGAGATTCAGACCATTAAAAATAATGCCACACGATTTATCATTGTAAAGACAAAGAACAAGGATATACCGAAGGCGGAAATCAACAAGGCCTCGGTGCGTTTTGTCACCGACCATAAAAGAGGAAGCTTGGCGACCATTTTGAACGTGATGAGCGACTGTTTGTTGAACCTTACCAAGATCCAATCGTTGCCCATCATTGAAACGCCATGGAAATATGCTTTTTTCGTGGATGTCACCTTTGAGGAATACGATAATTTTGCCAAGGCCAAATCGCTATTGAACATCATGTCTGAAGATTTCAAGGTTTTGGGCGAATACAAAAATGCCAGATTATGATGCGTACGGCCGATCGATTGCATAGCGTTGAAGAATATTATTTTTCCAAAAAGCTGAGGGAAGTCCGGACTTTGATGGCAGAGGGCCGCCCGATAATCAATATGGGCATCGGAAGTCCGGACCTATCCCCGTCGGAGACCGTCAAGGCCGCACTCCAAGGCGCTGTTGCGGATCCGGGGGCACACCAGTACCAGAGTTATCAAGGGTTGCCTGAATTGCGGAAGGCCATAGCTGATTTTTACAAAGATCGATTTGGGGTATCGGCCGATCCGAGCACTGAAATTTTGCCCCTGATGGGGTCGAAAGAGGGAATCATGCATATCAGCATGGCTTTTTTGAACCAAGGCGACGAGGTGCTCATTCCGGATCCGGGCTATCCGACCTATGTCTCCGTGACAAAATTGGTGGGCGGTGTTCCCCGGTTTTATAGGCTCAATGCCGAGAACGATTGGTTCCCCGATCTGGCGGATCTGGAGCAGCAAGAGCTGTCGAAGGTAAAATTGATGTGGGTCAGTTATCCACATATGCCGACGGGCGCCTCCGCCGACCAGAAAAAGTTCGAAGCTTTGGTGACCTTCGCCAAAAGGAACGACATTTTATTGGTCAACGACAACCCTTACAGTTTTGTATTGAACGATGCCCCGCTGAGCATCCTCTCCGTTAAAGGGGCCATGGAAGTGGCATTGGAGCTCAATTCTTTGAGCAAAACCTTTAATATGGCCGGTTGGCGGGTGGGAATGGTTTTGGGTAGCGCCGAACATATCGATGCGATACTGAAGGTCAAAAGCAACATGGATTCCGGAATGTTCTACGGCATACAAAAAGGGGCGATCGAGGCCATGCAAAGTGGCCAGGACTGGTACGACAGCCTGAACAAAATCTATGGTGCCAGGAGAAATTTGATGTTCCGACTGGCCGACAAATTGAACTGTACCTACGATCGCGATGGGGTTGGTTTGTTCGTTTGGGCCAAATTGCCGGTAGGGAGCCCATCTTCGGAAAAGTTCATCGATAAAATTTTGTACGAAAAGAACATTTTCATCACCCCTGGAACCATATTTGGGAGCAATGGGGAGGGCTATATCCGGCTTTCACTGTGTGTGAGGGAGGAGAAAATCGAAGAGGCGATCGCCCGATTTTGAGGTTGGGGCCTGCAATGAATGTCATAAAACAGGAAAGAAATAAATGAACACTTTTATCATCGGTACCGGACTTATTGGAGGATCCTTCGCAAAGGACCTGAAACGGTTGCGCCCCGATGTGAAAATATTCGGTATCGATACCAATGCAAGGCATTTGGAAGAAGCCCTGGCTTTAAGGATCATCGATAAAAAATCGGGTTATGATGAATTGCATCAGGCCGATATGGTCATTGTAGGGGTGCCCGTGGATGTTATGGTCGAAGAATTGCCCAAAATACTCGATGCGATAAACGATGATGCGGTGGTATTCGATGGCGGTTCTACCAAAGGCTTGATTTGCAAGACATTGGCCGATCATCCTAAAAGAAGGAACTTTCTGGCTTGCCACCCGATCGCAGGTACTGAATTTTCAGGCCCATCCGCGGCGATCGAAGGCTTGTTCATCGATAAGACGAACATCATATGTGAGGTTGAAAAAACCGCTTTTAAACTTCAGGAAAGGGCTTTGGAACTGTTTCAAAAAATCGGCATGCGTATTCGTTATATGAACCCGGAGGCCCATGATAAACACATCGCCTATGTATCGCACTTGTCGCATATCAGCTCGTTTATGCTGGGGAAAACCGTCATTGAAAAGGAAAAGAACGAACGCGATATCTTTGATATGGCGGGCAGTGGATTTGAGAGTACCGTAAGGCTTGCGAAAAGCTCGCCGGCCATGTGGACTCCTATTTTTGAACAGAACCGCGACAATGTGGTGGAGACCTTACAGGAATACATCCATAATCTTCAAGAATTCAAGCAATTGCTTGAAAAAGGCGATTATGCGGGCATTTTTAAGGAAATGGACGAAACCAATAGAATCAAGGAAATATTGAAGGGAATACCATTGAACAAAAAACAAAATTAAAGGTCATGGAAAATACAAAAGAACTGCGCAATTGGTTGAACGACATGGATCTGGGACATCCGCTGGTCATCGCCGGCCCCTGTAGCGCAGAAACCGAAGAACAGGTAATGCGTATCGCCAAAGCGTTAAAGGATACCGATGTCAATTATTACCGTGCCGGAATCTGGAAACCACGAACAAGACCTGGAATGTTCGAAGGGGTTGGGGCCATTGGCCTGAGATGGTTGCAGAAAGTGAAGGCTGAAACCGGAATGAAAACCGCTACGGAGGTTGCGAACCGTGCCCATGTTGAACTGGCGCTAGAACATGATGTCGATCTATTATGGATCGGTGCAAGATCAACCGTGAGTCCATTTATTGTGCAGGAAATAGCAGACGCCCTTGAGGGCACCGATAAAATTGTTCTTGTGAAGAATCCCGTAAATCCAGATCTTTCATTGTGGTTGGGGGCCGTGGAGCGCTTGCATTCGGCAAATATCCAAAAGTTGGGGGTCATCCACAGGGGATTTTCCACCTATGAAAAGTCGAAATACCGAAACATTCCGGAATGGCAGTTGGCGATCGACCTTCAGACCAAGTTTCCCGATTTGCCCATCATCAACGATCCATCTCATATTTCCGGAAAAAGGGACATGATCTTTGATGTTTCCCAAACGGCCCTCGACCTTAATTTCGATGGGTTGATGATCGAAACCCACTTCGATCCCGACAATGCATGGAGCGATGCGGCACAGCAGGTCACCCCGAGTACTTTGATACAGATTATGAAAGATTTAAAGATCCGAAAGGAATCGGACCCTGAAACTGAGTACAACAGCAAACTGAGCAATCTTAGGGCCCAAATCGATATTCTCGACCATCAATTGATAGAGACCTTGGGCAAACGGATGAAGGTTTCAGACGGTATCGGTGCCTTGAAAAAACAGAAAAACGTTGCCGTATTACAGAGCAGCCGTTGGAATGAAATTTTGGGCAAGATGATCTTGGAAGGGGAGACCAAAGGCCTGAGCGAGGAATTTGTTTTGCGGATGTTCAAGGCCATTCACCAAGAATCGATCAACCATCAAGAGAAAATCTTGAAGGCATAGGCCGACGTTAGTGTTAAAATAAGCGATTCGGGAGACTTCAATTCAAGGATTGGGCCTCCCGATTCGCCTTTATTCAATCTTTCCTGAAAATGTAACGAGTGATAAAAATTCCCTGACCGTCACTTTGGCCGGCATCGGCCTCAACGGCACTGGTCACAAAAACCAATTCCCAACCTTCGGCGGCCATGGTAGTGAGCTTGGAAGCGACCACGGCATCGTTCGCAACGATGTTCTGGAACCGGATACCTGCGATATTGTAAAAATTCAAAAGTTTGGTTTCTTCAAAATTACGGATACGAATCTCATCGCGACTCGATTTGTTTCGGGCGTTGTCTTCATCGGTCTGTTCCGAGGTGAATTCTTTGTAGTCTTTTTCCTCAGTGCCATCGACCAGTCTCGAACGTCCAATGCCACTGGGCACGATAGATTCCACGCTGGTGATGATTTTGAACTGTTGGGCATTGATTTCCAGGGTACCGGCAATGACCAAACAAACTAAGGTTGCGATTTTTTTCATTTTTAGAAGGGTTTAGATTAGTAATGGTTTTGGAGGAACACATTTTTAGTTTTGAGAGATAAAGAAAGGATATTTTTCATTTGGATGAAATAGCCTTTGAAGAACTTTATCAACCAAACTTTACAATGCATGATCGATCGTATCTACCATTGGCCAATGATTGGGAGGTTTTGGGGTATCGGTTCGGACAAAAATGCTTTATTTTGCAACAACGCCCCAAAAGGAGGAACATATGACGGGAACCGTTTACAAATCGACCGGCAGCTGGTATACCGTTAAAACGGGGAAAGGTGGGTTTTATGAATGCCGTATCAAGGGAAAGTTTCGAATTCAGGGCATAAAAAGTACCAATCCCATAGCGGTGGGCGATCATGTTCATTTCGAATTGGAAAAGATCGGAGATGACACTGTGGGCATCATTGACCGCATTGGGGACAGAAAAAATTACATCATCCGAAAATCGGTCAAGCTTTCAAAACAGACCCATATCATCGCCTCGAATTTAGACCTGGTTTTCTTGATGGTCACCTTGAACAACCCGACGACCTATACCATTTTTATCGATCGATTTTTGGCCACCGCGGAGGCCTACGATATTCCTGTGGTGTTGTTGTTCAATAAAATCGATTCCTATTCCGACAAAGACTTGGACGAAATCAAATATTTGGCGGCCCTTTATCGTGATATTGGTTATACCTGCATCGGTATTTCAGCCAAAACCGGGAAGAACGTAGACCAGGTGAAGACGCTTATGGCCGACAAGACCAGTATGTTTGCCGGCAATTCAGGGGTGGGCAAATCTACTTTGATCAATGCCCTGGAACCCGCCCTAACCCTAAAGACGGCCGAAATATCGAACCAGCATTTGCAAGGGCAACACACGACGACCTTTGCGGAGATGTACGATCTCACTTTCGGGGCGAGGATCATCGATACGCCCGGTATCAAGGGATTTGGAATCGTGGATATGGAAAAGGCGGAAATCGGAGACTACTTCCGTGAATTTTTTAAACTAAAGGGCCGTTGTAAGTTCAACGATTGTCTGCATCTCGAAGAGCCCGGCTGTGCAGTAAAAGAGGCATTGGACAAGAATTTGGTGTCCTGGAGCCGATATAAAAGTTATGTACAAATGGTGAGCGGGGAAGATGAAAATTACCGACAAGATACGCACGAGGAAGTCACGGAATAATTTGAATATCGCAATGGATATCATTAAGGGATGAGGGCCGTAATACAAAGAGTGACCGAAGCGAGCGTCAAAGTAGATGGCGAGATCATATCCGAAATAAAATCAGGGGTACTGATCTTACTGGGCATAGAATCGTCGGATGATCAAAATGATATCGAATGGCTCGCCCGTAAAATAGTGAACCTTCGTATTTTTGACGATGCCGAGGGTGTAATGAACCGCTCGCTAATGGAGGTCGGGGGCGATGCCATGGTCGTCAGTCAGTTTACGCTGCATGCCTCTACCAAAAAAGGGAACAGGCCCTCTTATATCAAGGCGGCCAGACCGGAAGACGCCATCCCACGCTATGAAAGTTTTGTGAAACGGATGGAATACGAAATGAACAAAAAGGTGGGAACCGGAATTTTCGGGGCCGACATGAAAGTAGCATTGTTGAACGATGGTCCGGTGACCATACTAATCGATTCTAAAGCCAAGGAATAATGAATATACCCAATGCCCAAAAAGAAGTGGATACCTGGATCAAAGCACATGGCGTTCGCTATTTTAACGAACTTACCAATATGGCGCAACTTACTGAAGAAGTAGGCGAGGTGGCACGTATTATTGCACGCAGATATGGTGAACAAAGCGAAAAGGAAAGCGATAAAGATAAAGACCTTGGTGAAGAATTAGCCGATGTTTTGTTTGTGGTGCTGTGTTTAGCAAACCAAACAGGCGTCGATTTGCAACAGGCTTTTGAT
>JBATHI010000320.1:0-7255 GCA_049666645.1 Flavobacteriaceae bacterium
CGCGTGGATTTGGTGATGACATAATTGGTGAGGATGCCCCCGTACGACCAGCCCCCTACCCCAAGTTTGTCGGGGTCTGCATAACCTGCGGCAATCGCATGGTCAACCCCGGCCATCACATCTTCAAAATCCTTAACGCCCCATTCCGCGAAAAGGGCCTCTGAAAATGCCTGTCCGTACCCTGAGGAACCCCTGGGATTGATCAACAAGGTTACGTAGCCGTTCGCTGCGAACAGCTGTGGTTCGGGGTCAAATTCGAATTGGTATTGGGCCACGGGCCCTCCATGGATCCAGAGCAGGGTTGGATACTTTTTTGAAGCATCAAAGCCGATGGGTTTGACCACGAATCCTTCGATTTGGGTGCCATCGGCACTTTTGAACCGGATTCTCTCGATGGTCGGTTTTTGGATATTCGCCAGTAGTTCCTGGTTCATCATACTGCGTTTGGTGAGCACCTTATTTTCAAAAGTGTAGACCTCATAGGGATCATTGGCCTTGCTCAACAAAAGGGCTATTTGCGCGCCCTGTTGGTCGAAGTCGGAAATGCTCAGATCTCCTGCCACCATTCTAACCAGATTTGTGCCGCCGGGCTCGACGGAAGCCAGGATATCGGTACCGCTTTCTTCCAATCGAAAATAGATCGACTTACCGTCGGCGGAAAACTCGGGCTGATTGATGTTCCGGTCGAGATCATCGAGCAATAATTTTCTGGCGCCTCCCGCAGCAGGAATCACGGCAAGCTTGTTGGTGGCATACCAGATCGCCTTGGGGTCGGTAATGGTTCGATATACGATCTGTTTGCCATCGGGGCTCCATGATGGACTATTATCGTCGTTCGGGTCAGTGGTCAGTTGCCGCAGGCTCTTCCCCTTCCCTTGGTCCGTGGAGGAAACGATCCAAATGTCGGTGTTGGAGTTCGCATCGGGGTTGTTGCTCCGGTTGCTCACAAAGGCGATCGAAGCGCCGTCCGGACTCCATTCCGCATCGCTATCGTCGAAATCTCCCGAAGTGAGCTGCGTAGGGATCGAATCGCCGGGCACAATCACGTACAAATGGGTCCTGTAACGGTCCAGGTATCCTTCATAATCTTGCTTGAACTGCAGCCGATCGATCACATAGGGCTTCGCTTTCTTGTCATCTTCCTTGTCTTCGGTCAGTTCCTCGGGTTTTGGATCCTTGATGCTCAACAGCATCCGGTCTCCTTTGGGCGACCATTCATGGCCCGAAACCCCTTGGGGAATTTTCGTCAACTGTTCGGCTTCCCCGCCCAATCGATTCAGTTTCCATACCTGTGTTTTATCTTCCTCTGTTTTCGAGGCCAAAAAAGAAAGGTATTTGTTGTCGGGACTCCAATGGGGCTGGCTCGCTGAATAGCCTTTGGCGGTCATGGGAATGGATTCCCCTCCTTTTGCCGGTACCATATAGATCCTGGTCTCGGGTTTGTCCTTTTTAATATCCATCTCCGTGACCGTGAAAGCGATCCATTGACCATCCGGGCTCAATTGAGGTTCCTTGACCGTTTTTAGGCTCAATAGGTCATCGATCTGTATGGGCCGGGGCGGTGTTTGGGCAAAGTTGAAGGTGGCAAGGTACAAAAAATGGCAAAGCAGCATGCTTCGGAACGCGAGTTGATTCATATAAAATGATTTAGGCTATCGGTTTACGGTAAAAACCACCAAAAATACAAATTTAAAGGTCTGTTCGTTGAAATATCAATTGGATTATTAAAGCGCCAATACCTTGATCTGATTTCGGTTCATGGCGATAAGGCCTTCATTTTCCAGTTTTTTCAAAAGCCTGGAGACAACGACCCTTGAAGTATTCAGGTCCTGGGCAATTTCCTGATGTGTGGTCTGAACCACCTCATCACGGTTCACCATGGCTTTGTCTTGCAGGTGCTTTAAGAGACGCTGATCCATTTTCATGAAGGCAATGGTATCAACGGTGTCCAGGAGTTCCAACAAGCGGGTGTGGTAACTATCCAAAATAAACTGTTGCCAGCTTTTGTACTTGCCCATCCAAACCTCCATTTTCCCGACAGGGATCATCAGCAATTCGGCATCGGTCTCGGCTACGGCGCGTATTTCGCTGATGCGCTTCCCCATACAGCAGGAGAAGGTCATGGCGCAGGAGTCTCCGGTCTCCAAGAAATACAACAACAACTCGTCGCCCTTGTCATCTTCCCTCAAGATTTTTATGGCACCCGTGAGCAGTAACGGCATCATGGTAATGGGTTCGCCGATATCCATCAACATATCGCCCTGGCTTACCTTTTTATAAATGCCCAACGCCCCTATTTCATCGAGCAGCGCCCGCTCAAAAAGATACCCATAGTTCTGTTCTAGTTTGTTGCTCATAGGCGATGCATTCAAGTTATTGGATCCAGTCGTACTTTGAATTCCTTTGGGGCATCCAACAAGTATTGGAATCCCTCGAACAATCTATTTTGGGCCACCTGGTTAGGGTAAAAAGTGATGGGCTCGATACAGACCATGTTCCTGACTTCGGTCCACAGCATGAAATTCCCGAACCCCTTGGTAGTGATACGCAGTTCCTGCCCGTCCTTGAGGATGATTTCGTCACAATCGGCGACCAACAAGGCCCTGCTGCCCGCTTCCAAAACCGCATCGAGCGTGATTTGCTTGCCGTTCGCCAGAATAACAGGATTCTTGGTTTCCAATTTAAAGGCGGGGTGATAGCCCAACATGAAGGGGGCATCGCGCTCCCCTGAAACGGTGAAGGTGATTTCAAGACCATCGGGCAACAGTTCGAACTTTTTTTCAAACTGAAAATCGTAGGGCCAAAACAAAAATTGTTGGCTCGATTTTTCAGGATATTTAGCGTTTTTGACCCGGGAATGCGCCTTGTACACTTTTTTGAACAAGGCGGTGGTAGCTGTTTGGGAGATGGGTTCATAGTCGAGCTCTCTTAACAATCCGTGTTGGTCCAGCACGGCGATGGTCCTAGGCGTCTGCACCTGGAACCGGGCCTCGTTGGTAGGCCCTATGATGGGGAACATCTCGGTATCGGAATTCCGCCATCCGGGACTTCCTTTTTGATGTATGAATTCATGGCCGCTTACCTCATAGCTTGTCAATTCCCCCGCTTCAATACCCACTTTATGATCCGTTAAACGAAGTTGTACCATCATACTTTAAATTATAATGCACCAATGGCGCCATCCAACCATACCACGCGATCATTTACCCAATTTTCAAGGTATCCCAGTTCTTCGTCATACGAATTTCCTACATAATAATTGGGCCAAACATAGATGCCAAGAACGGGCCAAGCCACAAAGTTCCTCTCGACGGCCCCCGATTTGGCCAAGGTGTTTTTGTAGGTTTCGATCTTATCCATTAAACTGGTTTCGGAGAAGACATCGGCCCGAAGCGCAGCCCATCTCGCTTTCAACTGCGCTACGAATGCCGGGTCCTGCAGCAGACGTTCCCACCAAAAGGGTACCTGCCAAAAATCACCATTGCAACGTTCGTTGAATTTATAGGCCCAGACATCGCTATCGCCCCCGCTGCAATAATCGGCATTCCCAAAAGCAAGGTTAAAATCCCATATCGGGCCCATTTCCAGTTTTTGGTTCTTCTCCTTCTGTAGAAAGGTACTCAACCGATAGCCATCCACATTATTCGAGATTTCGTTCAAAAGAAAGAAATCGATAAAGCTCGCAACATCGATATAATTTGCATATCCCATCGCTGGATCGGTAAAACTATCCGAATCCAGGGCATCTTCAAAATCATCGATATATTGGGAAATGTAAGCTCTTTGTTCTGTCGTGATCTCAACTTCCTTGGGATCCTCGTACAAAAATCGAATCGTCTGGCCCATAGTTGCATGCCGTGGGGCATATGCCGAGGCAAAAGAATTGACTTCGGTATAATCCATACCGAAATTGGCACCGTCGGCCTTATCGATCTTAAGAATGTATCCGCCCGTTAGATCCTCACCCATAATTTCATCTTCCTTCAACTTATTGATGTCGATCCGGTTTGCGTTGCGTTTCAATTTTTCCATAAAAACATAAACGCCCTTATAGGTGCCGTTCAAGGTAAGTTCAACGAATTCGGTTCTGCTGGCATACCGGTCGATGTCCCTCGAGAGGTCGTAAATCAAAAAATTCCGGATCAAAGCCTTATCGCTGTAGGGCGCATACAAAATCCAATCCGACTCTTCGGGCATTCCCAATAAAGAAACATCGAGGTCTTCATTGCTGGCATCCCTGGTCTCAAAGCCGTAGGATTTTTTGGGAAACATCTGTGACGACTTTCCTCTGATCTCTATGGCAATATTGCCGTCATAATCAATCCCGTCCATGGTGGTGACGGTCATGGTAGCATCGATCTTGGGTTCGTCAACGATCGGATTCCCGTTCGTGTTGACCGATACTTGCGGCAAGCGGTCTTCCGGTTTTATTTCCGGGGTTTCAACAACCTCCTCCATGGGCAATTCGGCATTCCCTTCTTTGCTACAGCCCAAATTGGTCAAGCCTATGTAGATGGAACAAAACAAAACAAGCAAAAATCTGCGAAGGGCATTTTCCATGTTCAAGGAATATTTTTTTTCCAAGATAAAGAAACTATTGTCTCCAGTTGAATTCGGTATCGTTATTTTCGATCAGGAAATTGACTAAGGCTTTGATGCGGCAAGTCGAAACTAGTCGATAAAGCCTTTGCTGCGCATCCAATCGTCATTGAACATTTTCCCCACGTATCGGCTGCCATGGTCGTGAAAAAGAACCACCACCACATCGTCTTTTGTAAAATGTTCCTTGAGCTGCAGCACGCCCTTGATGGCCGCGCCGGCGGAATTGCCCAGAAACATGGCCTCCTCTTTGGCCAAACGTTGTGTATAGACCGCTGCATCCTTGTCGGTGACCTTGGTAAAGCCGTCGATGATTTCGAACCGAACGTTTTTGGGCAGGATATCTTCCCCAATCCCTTCGGTGATATAGGGATAGATTTCGTTTTGATCGAAGATGCCCGTTTCATGGTATTTTTTAAACACCGAGCCGTAGGTATCGACGCCCCAAACCTTGATATCGGGGTTCTTCATTTTTAGATAGGATCCCACCCCTGAGATTGTGCCCCCGGTACCCACCCCAACCACAAAATGGGTGATCTTGCCGTCGGTCTGTTCCCAAATTTCCGGGCCGGTGCTGTTAAAATGCGCGCGGCAGTTCGACGGATTGTCGTATTGGTTCACATACCATGAATTCGGGATTTCCGTTGCCAGCCTTTTCGCGGTGGAATAGTAGCTCCTCGGATCTTCCGGGGCCACATCGGTAGGGCAAACATGAACCTCACTGCCCATGGCTTTCAGGATGTCCATTTTTTCTTTCGACTGTTTGTCGCTCATGACGCAGATGAGTTTGTATCCCTTCACCGTCGCGACCAATGCCAGTCCCATCCCGGTATTCCCTGAGGTTCCTTCTATGATCGTATACCCGGGTTTTAGGATACCTGCGGCTTCGGCATCTTCAACGATCTGCAATGCCATTCGGTCTTTTACCGAGTTGCCCGGATTGAAGGTCTCGTACTTGGCCAAGACCAGACAAGGCAGTTCTGCCGTAATGCGGTTCAATTTGACCAAGGGCGTATTGCCAATGGTGTCGAGTATCGTTTCTGCGTATTTCATAGGTGTTGCAAATTTAGGGATTTGGGCGTTGATACTTCCATTTCCTTGCACGATGTTTGTGGATCTAGGTACTATTTCCAGGAAAGTTCCGATTCAATCGACATTGGCGATCCCAGATCAAGGACGCCAATTCGATGCGCCTATTCAAATTTTATGGCCTTGACAGGTGTTATTTTCGTGATGATGTAGGAAGGAAGCAGCAACATCAGCAAGCATAGCAGGAGTACGCCGATGTTGAGCAACAACACTATCGGCAGATCGATGGTCACGGGAATGTAGTCGATATAGTATTCCTTGGGGTTTGGAAACTTCAAGAATCGGTACCGTTGCTGCAGGAACAATAGGGAAAGACCCAGCAGGTTTCCCCAAAACAAACCCACCCCGATCAAATAGGCCGCGTTGTACAGGAATATCTTTCGAATGGTCCAGTTCGGGGCGCCCAAGGCCTTCAGGATACCGATCATCTGGGTACGTTCCAAAATCAATACCAGTAGCGCGGTTATCATGTTGATTCCCCCCACGATGATCATGATGCCAATGATGAGGGCGATGTTGAAATCGAACAATCCGATCCATTCAAATATTTTGTAATACTTATCCTTAATGGTGCCGGTGTCAAGATCGGAAAGTGTTTTGCCGTAAATTTCCCTGCTCTTTTCATCGATTTGATCAAATCGGTCTAAAAAGACCTCGAAATTGCCCACCTGGTCTTCGGCCCATTTGTTCATACGTTGCACATGACGGATATCCACAAAAATATACAGCCCGTCAAATTCCTCGAAACCACTGTCATAGATGCCCTTGACCGTGAACTTGCGTTGGTTGGCCGCGGCCAGTGGATCGTCGTCCTTTGGGAAGAGGGCAAAAAAGGAATCGCCCACCTTGAGCTGCAATCGGTCGGCCATGATCCGCGACATCAAAACGTCTTCGTTCAGCCCGTCTTTATAATCGGGCAGGCTACCTGCGAGGAGGTATTCGCTAAAGGCCTTCCAGTCGTAATCGGCACCGACGCCCTTGGCGATAAAACCTTCAAAGGTGTCCTCCGTTCGTATGATGCCCGCCTTATTGGCCACTGCCTGGATGTGCGCCACACCGCTGACCGATTTGAACTCCGGATAAAAATCCTGATTTCTGGAAACCGGGACCACCGAAACGTCGGAGTTATTGTTATCGTAGTTCGAAATTTGGATATGCCCGTTGAAGGCGGTTACCTTTTCCCTGATTTTGTCCTTTAAACCAACCCCGGTGGCAATGGCGATCAGCATCATGATGATGCCGATGGCGATCGCGGCGATCGCTATTTTTATTATTGGGGCGGAAATACTAATTTTATGTTCCTTGCCGGTAATCAATCGCTTGGCGATGTAAAACTCTAAATTCAATACATGGTGTTTCTGTCCGGTCTCAAAAGTACATTTTTATTGTGGTTTTTGCTCCACACCACCTGTGGAAAACCAATACCGAACGAGGCCGTCCCTGACGCTCCGACAATCAGACAAATACAGGTCGATTCCCCGAAAACAATCATCGTCGGCGCCGATCGAACCGCGCTGTTCCTGCCGATGCTCGAAGGGAAAAAAGTGGGCATCGTCGCAAACCAGAC
>JBATHI010000321.1:0-6400 GCA_049666645.1 Flavobacteriaceae bacterium
GCCAAGGATGGCATGCCAAAGTGGCCACGGTGGCCGCAGCGGAAAAAACAGGAAACGGGCAAATCGATCTATTCGTCTTTTGCGCCAACACCTACAACTGGGCCCCAGACTGGCCTATCAGTAACTATATCAAGAAACATCAAGGTTTACAGGGAAAGAATGTGGTCGCCATTACGCTCGGGGGCGGCTCTACCACCATTTCGCAAAGGCGGCTCGAGGAAATGCTGAATAAGCAACAGGTACGGCTGCTCGACTCCCGGTCATTTTGGCTGTTAAGGCCCAATGATGAAAACAATCCCAAAGCGCCGAATGTTCAAGTTGCCAAGGAACAGGTGAAACAGTTGGCGAAAAAAATTGCACAAATGCCCGTCGATGGATAAGATCATCACCCTCACCGTAAATCCTGTATTGGACAAGAATACCACGGTCAGCAGATTGGTTCCGGGCCAAAAGCTGCGTTGCAGCGCCCCGGTTTTTTTTGCCGGGGGTGGCGGTATCAATGTCTCCAGGGCCATCCAAAACCTTGGCGGTACCAGCTTGGCGATATATCTGGCGGGAGGTCCCTATGGTACTATCCTGGAACATTTGATGAAGGCAAAACGCATTGGGCAAAAAAAGGTCGCTATCGAGGGATGGACCCGGGAAAATACCACCGTGCTGGATCGTGCGACCCAGATGCCCTATCATTTTGGCGACCCTGGTCCCACCGTTTTCGAACATGAATGGCAAAGAGCCCTGGATTTGGTGGAAGAAAATTTGGGGATGGGCGATTATCTTGTTGCGAGCGGGAAGTTGACGGCCGGTATGCCCGATGATTTTTATATAAGGGTGGCCGAACTGGCAAGTTCGAAAAAGGCCAGATTGGTGCTCGATACCAAAGGGCCTGCCTTAAAGTGGGCGGTCGGTTCTGAGATTTTTTTGCTCAAACCCAACATCAGGGAACTCAGCGAGCTGTACGGTGCGGGTGCCATTACCCATTCCGAACTGGAAACACTGGCCAAAAAATTCATCAGTGACCATCGTTGTACCGCACTTGTGGTTTCAATGGGGGCCCGTGGGGCGTTGTTGGCCACAAGCGAGACCATGGTGTATGTTTCGGCCCCAATAGTGGCTCAAAAGAGCATGATCGGGGCGGGCGACAGTATGGTCGCGGGGATGGTTTTGGCCCTCAGGGCAGGAAAGGATTTTGTGGATATGGTGCGATACGGTGTGGCCTGCGGCTCGGCCGCCACCTTAAGACCGGGCGCACAACTCTGCCAGAAAAACGACGTGGACCAACTGTTGGAATCCATAAAATTTTGTTAAAAATAGGCAAACTGATCTACATCAGTCGATCTGCCCCTTAGGGAACATATCTTAGCATTGCAATTACAAGTTAATGTTGCACTTTGAGAGAATGGGTTTCGGTTTGGGGGAACACGTAGCCCATCGTAAAAGTAGGTATCAATATTGCTTTTGCCCGCCCTAATTTTTTGTGTTGGCCCTCTTCAGGGTGTATACAAATCAGAACGGACAGACCATCGGCACAATTGATAGCTTTTTGGAAGCCGGGACCGCTCAGGTCCCGGTCTCCATAAAAAAGAATAAAAAAAACCATCAAACTGACTTAGGTCATTTTCCGCCCGATCCAGTTGAAATATATTCGCTGTATCAAAATGATTTTCTGTTCTTTGAAAAAAAATAAAAGGAAAAGCCATCGGACGTAGCAATACGATCGGGGCCCGAGGAGGTATTAGAAATATTGCTTACACCTTTCGGCCAACAAGTAGACTTAGCGATAGGTCGGGATGAAGGTCGTTGTAAGTGGTCCTGTAGTAAATGTAGTACCCTCTCTGAAACCGGGATATTTCGGTGTCCCGGTTTCTTTATGATATTGGTCTTTGCTTCCGAGAGGCAGCAGGGGCCATCGTGAAGGGAGCGATGCGTTCTTGCCAAGATGCACTTTTTAGGTCATTTTAGCGATAGATTGATTTAAAGGATACATTGAACGTAGGCACAAATTTTATCTCTTCATAGGAAACAGGAGGCTTCGGCCTCCTGTTTTCGTTTAGATACCTTACATGCTTCGGTTTTGATAGGCCATGGGGCCATGAAATTATTGAAAACATGGGAACACCTCTGGTTTAAGTTTTTTCTTTTATGCCTCCATTTTTTTTCGCTACTTTATCCCTCCAAAAAGCAACCGGCCAATAATGAGCAAAGCCATTTATATCGCCACTACGGAACCCCATAGCGGCAAATCGATCATTTCCCTGGGCCTGATGCAGACCCTTTTGGGCAAAGCGGCCAAAGTGGGCTATTTCCGGCCCATAATAGATGATAACCCCAATGGCTCCGACAACCATATCCAAACCCTGATCCAATATTTCGACCTACAATTAAAGCACGACGATGCCTACGCCTTTACCCGCAGCGAAGTGGTACGGAAAAAAAACAGGGATGAAGACGATGAGATCATCAGTACGATCATTGAAAAGTATAAGCGCATCGAGGATCGGTTCGACTTTATTTTGGTCGAGGGTACCGATTTTTCAGGGGAAGGTGCCATCATTGAATGGGACATCAATGTGCTGGTGGCCCAGAATCTGGGCATCCCAACCATCATCCTTAGCAGTGGGGTCGGCAAAAGCCTGGAGGAGCTGGTCGGCAATCTGTACATGGCCTATGATTCCTTTAAGGAAAAAGGGGTCGAGGTATTGATGACCGTCGCCAACAAAGTACAGGAAGAGAACATTACCCTGGTGGTAGAGGCACTTCAAAAACACCTGCCGAATCATGTTTTGGTAGGGGCCATTCCCTTGAACCCCATCTTGGCAAACCCTACCGTGAAGGAAATAGTGGAAAAACTGAAGGGAAAGATCCTGTTCGGGGAAGCGTTCATCAACAACCAGGCCGGAGCCTATAGTGTCGGGGCCATGCAACTGCGCAACTACCTGACCTATCTCAAGGAGGAAAGTCTGGTCATTACCCCAGGAGATCGGGCCGACCTGATCTTAGGGGCGCTACAGGCCAATATTTCCAGCAATTATCCGAACATCTCGGGCATCGTGCTCACCGGTGGCCTGCTGCCCGAAGACTCGATCATCAAACTCATAGAGGGCCTTTCGGAAGTGGTGCCCATTGTATCGGTACAAGGGGATACCTTTTCGATTACCAATGAAATCGGCGCCATCAAGCCAAAGATCTATCCGGGTAATACCCAAAAAATAATTATTTCCATCGAAAAATTCGAGAAATATGTGCCCGTAGAGGCCCTGGCCGAACGTCTGATCACTTTCAAGGCCGAAGGAATTACCCCCCGCATGTTTCAATACAACCTCTTGAAACGGGCGAAGTCGAACAAAAAGCATATCGTGCTGCCCGAAGGCCTCGATGAAAGGATCCTGTTGGCCACCAAGCGTTTGATCGATGTCAATGCGGTCGATATCACCCTCTTGGGCGACCCGGAACAGGTCAAGTCGAAAATAACACAGCTCGACATCGACCTCGACCTGCATAAAATCAATATCATAGATCCCACCTCCACGCCCAACCATGAAGACTATGCCAAGACGCTCCATGAATTGCGAAAACATAAAAACGTGAATCTGACCATGGCCCGCGATTTGATGGCCGATGTCTCCTATTATGGCACCATGATGGTGTATAGGGGTGATGCGGACGGTATGGTTTCAGGAGCCGTACACACCACCCAACATACCATAAGGCCGGCCCTTCAATTCGTGAAAACGGTGCCCGGTGTGTCGGTGGTCTCTTCGGTTTTCTTCATGTGTCTCGAGAACCGGGTGACCATTTTTGGTGACTGCGCCATCAATCCGAACCCTACGGCCGAACAGTTGGCCGAAATCGCCATATCGTCGGCCAATACCAGCAGGGCTTTTGGCATTGAACCTCGCATTGCGATGTTGTCCTATTCTTCCGGTAGTTCGGGTGAAGGGCAGGATGTGGAGCGGGTTCGCAAGGCGACCGAATTGGTCAGGGAGAAAAGGCCGGATCTTTTGGTGGAAGGACCCATACAGTACGATGCTGCGGTAGACCTGCAAGTGGCCAAAAGCAAATTGCCCGATTCAAAGGTGGCCGGGAGGGCCAGTGTTTTCATCTTTCCCGACCTCAATACCGGAAACAATACCTATAAAGCGGTTCAACGGGAAACCGGTGCCCTGGCCATAGGGCCCATGTTACAGGGTTTGAACAAACCCGTAAACGACCTGAGCCGGGGATGCACCGTTGACGACATCTTCAATACCGTGGTCATTACGGCCATACAGGCACAAGGAATTTAACTGGAAAAGGAAATGAAAATATTGGTCATCAATGCCGGCAGTTCCTCCATAAAATACCAATTGTTGGAGATGCCCTCAGAAAAGTTGCATTGTGAAGGCATGGTGGAACGTATCGGTGCCAGTAACGCCATTTTGAAATACGGCAAGGGCGATATTCAAATTGAAACCAACGAGGAGGTTCTGACCCATAGGCACGCGCTCGAGAGAATTACCGGCTTTTTGATGGATCGGGAATCCGGGGTCATCTCGGATACACGGGAAATCGACACGGTAGGGCACAGGGTGGTTCATGGTGGAAACCGTTATTCCAAGACCACTTTGATCGACCAGCAAGTAAAGGACCAAATCCGGGAATTTTCTCCCTTGGCACCCCTGCACAATCCCCATAATCTGGAAGGCATACTCATGGCAGAACAGGTTTTTCCATCGGCCAAGCAAGTGGCGGTCTTCGACACCGCATTTCATCAGACCATGCCGGTGAAAGCAAGGAAATATGCCATACCGAATGATTTTTACAAACATCAAGGCATCCAGGCCTACGGTTTTCATGGGATCAGCCACAAATACGTTTCGGAACGGGCCATCACCCATTTGGGCCATTTGAATACCAAACTCATCACCATCCATTTGGGTAATGGTTGTAGTATCACGGCGGTCAAGGATGGAAAGAGTGTTGCGCACAGCCTCGGCTTTGCCCCCTCGAACGGCCTGATCATGGGTTCCAGAAGCGGGGATATCGACCATTCCATTATTTTTTACCTGGTAGAGGGCCTGGGCTATACATTGAAGGAAGTGAACCGGATCTTGACCAAGGAAAGTGGGATGTTGGGCCTCACGGGCCATGGGGATCTAAGGGATATCGAATCCAGGGCCGAAGATGGGGATGCCGACTGTATCCTGGCACTCGAAATGAATGCCTATAGGATCAAAAAGTATATCGGTGCCTATGCGGCAATCATGAACGGCATCGATGCGATCGTCTTCACGGCCGGAATAGGGGAAAATTCGGGCAAGATCAGAAAATTGGTATGTTCCGACATGGAGGTTCTGGGTATTGCGTTGGATAGTGTCTCGAACAATTCGCCATCGAAATCGCTTCGCGAGATCCAATCAGACGATTCCAAGGTGAAGGTTTTGGTGATCCCGACCAAGGAAGAACTGGAAATCGCAAAGCAGGCCTTTCAACTGCTTTCCTGATGGATCAAGCAGATTATTAAAAGGCCTGCCAGCTATGTACCAATGCACCGATACGCTATGAAGGAGCGCTGCCTTTTCAATTATTTTTAGACTCCATCAAGCCCGGATGGCGTTGCTTCATAAAGGCGTTCCGCATCGAATCCATTCGTTTCATCATGTCCTCCATTTCCGATTGTTGCCTTTCCCAATTTCTGAAAAAGTAATCGTTGGAAAAAAATTCGTTCATGAACAGGGAATCGGGATGGGGAAAATAAGAAAAACGATCCAGGTCGGAAAACGGGTCCCTGTCCTTGAGATATCCCCTGAACGAATGCATGATGCTGTCGAGGTTTACCTGAAGCGAATCGCCCTTAATATTGGAATAGGAATAGGAATAGATCGAATCGTATTTGATCAGGTTACCGAATTCATCATATTCCTTTTGTACCTCCCATTGCCCTTTGGGCATTTCCGCGGTTTCCATGTCTTCCCGGATTTTTTTGTCAGTTTGGTCTTTTTCTTGCCCTTTACAAGCTGTAAAAAGCAATATCAGTAACACTGCGATTCCTTTTTTCATGATCATTGATTTTAAAGATTTCACTTCAATTCATATTTTTGGGGTATCATCCGCTTCTCCTCGGTTGAACCGTTCTGTTGCTCCTTCCGCGGTTCGCATTGTGGTCTTCGTGGTACCGCTGGATGTTGTCGTCCTGATAATCCCTGATGCGGGTATATCTTGTACGCCTCAGATCGAAATTCCGGTATCTGGGCGGCAATACGTTGCGCCGTACCCATACGCCTCCTTCGAAATACACATAGGTTCTTGCCGAGAGGTCATAGTAAATACTCAGTTCCGGAAAATAGATATAGCGCACCACTTCCAACCGATTGGGATAGAACCATGGCGGAGGGGGGTGGGCGGGCCTTGATGAGATGATCAC
>JBATHI010000322.1:0-6729 GCA_049666645.1 Flavobacteriaceae bacterium
TTTACGGGGTGGGTTTGAGATCGAGTGGCCCTTTTTACAATGGAACCCCCTTAAATTTCAGGAAATGGGACATAAATCGTCACTTGGTGCGATCATGACCCTATGAACGGCAGGGGTGGTTGGATAAGAAATTCAATTGAAATTGGCATTGTGCGCCCAAAATACGGGTCGGGTAATTGGGATTTAGGTCCATTTCTTGAACTTTCCCTAATTTTTTTGCAAAGATTCAGGTGTTCAAAATACTCCTTGAAATCACGATCTTCTGAATTTCGGAAGTCCCTTCGTAGATCTGCGTGATTTTTGCATCGCGCATCAGGCGTTCCACATGGTAGTCTTTTACATAACCATTTCCGCCGTGGATCTGGACCGCTTCGATCGTGGTATCCATGGCCACTTGGGAAGCATAGAGCTTGGCCATGGCACTGGATAGGTCGTAATTATTGCCTTGGTCTTTGTCCCAAGCCGCCTTATACACCAAATGGCGCGCCGCTTCTATTTGTACGTGCATATCTGCCAATTTGAAGGCGATGGCCTGATGGTTCATGATTTCGGTGCCAAAGGCCTTGCGTTCCTTGGAATATTTCAAAGCCAGTTCATAGGCGCCAGCGGCAATGCCCAAAGCCTGTGCCGCAATACCGATGCGCCCGCCGGCGAGGGTCTTCATCGCAAATTTAAATCCGAAACCGTCTTCCCCGATCCGGTTTTCTTTGGGCACTTTCACATCGTTGAAGATAAGGGAGTGGGTATCGCTGCCCCGGATGCCAAGCTTATTTTCCTTGGGTCCGATTTCAAAGCCCGGCCAACCTTTTTCAACGATCAGCGCATTGATGCCTTTATGGCCTTTTTCTTTATGGGTCTGTGCCATGACCAAATATACCGATGCCGAATTCCCGTTGGTGATCCAATTTTTGGTGCCATTGAGCACATAGTGATCTCCCTTGTCCAGCGCGGTGGTTTTTTGTGAGGTGGCATCGCTGCCCGCTTCGGGTTCCGACAAACAAAAGGCGCCGATCTTGGCCCCTGTGGCCAGGGGAGTTAGGTATTTCGTTTTTTGTGCTTCGCTTCCATAGGCTTCCAAGCCCCAGCAGACCAGGGAATTGTTCACCGAAACCACCACCGATGCAGAGGCGTCGATTTTGGAAAGCTCCTCCATAGCGATCACATAAGACAAAGTGTCCATACCGCTACCCTGGTATTTTGGATCAACCATCATGCCCATAAAACCCAATTCGCCCAGGTTTTTGATCTGTGCCGCGGGAAATTTTTGGGCCTCGTCCCTTTCGATTACCCCGGGCAACAATTCGTTTTGGGCAAAATCCCTTGCTGCCTGCCGTATCATCAAGTGCTCTTCAGATAATGAAAAATCCATATTGTCGGTATTATTTTGATGTTGCAAAGATACGGGTCTGTTCATAATTGGAAGGGCAATCAGGCTTTGTTTTATTTATAAATAATATCATTGCGAGAAATGGAATCCTTAAATCCCATTTCAAATTTTTATATTTGTTTTTCTGGCCCATTCAAATCGATTAAAGAAAAAATTATGGATCAACAGTAGCTTGGGATCGTCATTGATTAAAGAAGTTTCCCCTGAAAAGGAAATATAGCAAGGTCGCATAATTTTAAAGATCATTTGGAATGAAAGATTTACTGAAGGCGTTCGAAAACAAACAGCCCGAAATAGTTTTTAACTGGAAAGATCCCGAAACCGACGCGGAAGGGTGGACAGTCATCAATTCCTTGCGGGGCGGGGCTGCCGGAGGGGGCACAAGGATGAGGGAAGGCCTCGACCAGAACGAGGTGCTCTCCTTGGCCAAGACCATGGAGGTCAAATTTACGGTTTCCGGTCCGCCCATCGGCGGGGCAAAATCGGGCATCAACTTCAATCCGAACGACCCTAGAAAAAGGGGGGTGCTGGAGCGATGGTATGCCGCGGTGGCGCCACTGTTGAAGAGTTATTATGGCACCGGTGGGGACCTCAACGTAGACGAGATCCACGAGGTGATCCCCATCACGGAAGAAGCCGGGGTTTGGCATCCGCAGGAAGGCGTGTTCAATGGCCATTTCAGACCAACGGAAGCCGACAAAATAAACCGCATCGGACAATTGCGGCTTGGGGTGATCAAGCCGATCGAAAATAGAAAATTTACACCTGACGCCTCCAGGAAATATACCGTGGCCGATATGATCACGGGCTATGGGGTGGCCGAGGCCGTTAAACATTATTATGCCATCTATGGCGGTAACGTCATGGGCAAAAGGGCCGTGATACAGGGATTTGGCAACGTGGGATCTGCCGCTGCCTATTTTCTTGCCCAAATGGGCGCGAAGGTGGTGGGGATCATCGATAGGGCCGGTGGGGTGATCAACGAGGAAGGATTCAGCTATGAGGAAATCCAACGTTTTTTTCTGAACAAAAAGGGAAACAGCCTGATGGCCGATGCCGATCAAATGATCCCCTTCGATGAAATCAACGAACGCATTTGGACGTTGCCCACTGAAATTTTTGTACCCTGCGCCGCCTCGAGGCTCATCACCAAAGAACAGATCACAAAAATGATCGATACCGGTCTGGAAGTGATCTCTTGTGGTGCGAACGTACCCTTTGCCGACAAGGCAATTTTTTTCGGGCCCATCATGGAATATACCGATGGCAGGGTAAGCCTGATACCCGATTTTGTGAGCAATTGCGGAATGGCAAGGGTATTTGCCTATTTCATGGAGAAAAGGGTGGGAATAGATGATGAATTGATATTTAAAGATGCATCCGATACCATTGGAAAGGCAATTTTGAATATCTTTAGGCAAAATCCTGCCAAAATAAATTTGAGTAAAACAGGATTTGAAATCGCTTTGAAACAACTTGTATAATTAAACCAACCAAGCATGGAAACCATTGTTATCATCGTATTTATCGTGGGCTATCTGGCCATTACCCTTGAACATAACCTTAAAATCGACAAGCTCATTCCGGCATTGGGCATGATGGCCATTCTTTGGGCCATTATCGCCGTCAACAATATGGCGGTATTTGAAGTGAACACGGAACTGCTGGAACTCGAAGAAGGCAGTTTGGAGGGTATATTGTTGCACCACATGGGGAAAACCGCGGAAATCCTCGTTTTTCTTTTGGGGGCGATGACCATTGTAGAGATCATCGATTATTTCAACGGTTTTGCGACGATCAAGGGCTATGTGAAAACAAGGAGCAAGAAAAGATTGCTCTGGATCGTTTCCTCATTGGCATTTGTGCTTTCCGCCATTATCGACAACCTTACCGCTACCATAGTTTTGATCACCATCTTGCAGAAGTTGATCAATGACAGGGAGTTGCGCCTGTGGTTCGCCGGTTTGATCATTATTGCCGCCAATGCCGGAGGTGCCTGGTCGCCCATAGGTGATGTTACCACCACCATGTTATGGATCGCCAACAAGGTTACGGCGCTCGTTTTGATAGAACATGTCTTGATCCCTTCGATTGTCTGCTACGCCATACCAACTTTTATCGCCTCGCGCCTGCCCATATTCAAGGGGAATATTGCCATGGAGACGGAAGAAAACGAAATGGCGGTTTCCAAGTATGGATCGACCATGTTTTATCTCGGACTCGGAATGATCATTTTTGTGCCCGTCTTTAAAACCTTGACCCATTTGCCCCCTTATGTGGGTATGATGCTGTCTTTGGCCGTTGTGGCTGCATTCGCCGAAATCTATAGTTTTAGAAAGTTCAGTATTAGCGAGCTGGGTGGGGAAGAAGAAGAACATGGAGGGCCCCACCATAGTCCCGTACATCGATCGCTTTCAAAAATAGAGCTGCCCAGTATTTTGTTTTTCCTTGGTATTTTATTGGCGGTCGCCGCCTTGGAATCGTTGGGGATGTTGTTCCACTTCGCCGAAACTTTGAATGAAACGGTTCCGGGTATGGGCACCGAACTGAATTCGACCAAAATCTCGGATCTGGTGGTCTTGATTTTGGGGGTCGGATCAGCGGTTATCGACAATGTACCTCTGGTCGCTGCAAGTATCGGAATGTTCCAAATTGGTGTTGATGAGCCCGCATGGCACTTCATCGCATATTCAGCGGGAACCGGGGGCAGTATGCTCATCATCGGGTCTGCGGCCGGCGTTGTGGCGATGGGTATGGAAAAGATCGATTTTTTCTGGTATTTGAAGAAAATATCACTGTTGGCCCTCATAGGATTTTTAGCCGGAGCGGCTGCCTTTATTGTAATGCGAAATTTTATACTGAACGTATAATTTAATCGACATAATGCCGTTATTAAGGCAAATTAACACTAGAACCTATATGTCATTGTTTCAAAACCTTGCCCAAGACCCGGAAACGGGCTTGGTTGTATCCGAGGAGAAAACCCTATCGGTCATCGATCTGATCTTCAATGGGGGCGCCGGTAGTATCATTATCATCTCCGTATTGTTCATTATGTTGGGCGTTGCCCTCTACATTTATTTCGAAAGGATCCTAGCCATCAAAGCGGCTTCCCAAATCGACAAGAATTTTATGAACCAAATCAGGGATTATGTATCCAGCGGCAAACTGGATGCCGCCAAGATACTTTGTGCCCAGAACGATTCGCCCGTGGCCCGTTTAACGGAGAAAGGGATTTCAAGGATTGGCAAACCCTTGGATGATATCAACACGGCCATTGAAAATGCCGGTACTTTGGAGGTTTATAAATTGGAGAAGAACGTTACCATATTGGCCACGGTGGCCGGTGCGGCTCCAATGATCGGCTTCTTGGGAACCGTAATCGGTATGATTTTGGCCTTCCATGAAATGGCCAGTAGCGGCGGACAGGCCGAAATGGGTTCATTGGCATCGGGAATCTATACCGCGATGACCACTACCGTTGCAGGGCTTATCGTGGGCATCATCGCCTATATTGGTTACAACCATTTGGTGAACCGAACCGATAAGGTCGTGCATGCCATGGAAGCCAATGCCGTGGAATTCCTCGACCTGCTCAATGAGCCCTTATAGGAATAAGGGCGGTACTTGCCGATCCGGGTTATGAACAAAACATAGAACGGCAAGGCGCACAAAGAACATCAAAAGGAAAAATCGTGAAATTAAAAGGAAGAAATAAGGTCAGTCCTGATTTTAGCATGGCGTCGATGACGGACATCGTTTTTTTACTGCTGGTATTTTTCATGCTTACCGCGAATTCCCCCAATGCATTGGATCTTCTATTGCCAAAGGCAAAAGGGAAATCGACCAATACCCAAAACGTATCGGTGAGCATCGATCAAAACCTGCAGTACTACGTAAACAATCAGAAAATCAACGGAGAATATATTGAAATTGAATTAAAAAAGGCACTTGAAGGCCAGGAAAAACCCACTATTATCCTAAGGGCGGAAGAGAGCGTTGCCATCAGAGAGGCGGTCAACGTGATGGATATCGCCAATAGGAACAACTATAAGGTTATTTTGGCCGTGCGACCCAATTGATGTCGTTACTGGATACGAGACACAAAAAACAATCTTTCACGCTCACTACCTTGCTTTTGAGCGTGCTGCTGCTCGTGCTGTTTTATATTGGCCTGAGCTATATGGATCCCCCTATTGAGAACGGCATCTCCGTTAATTTCGGGACCACCGACTTTGGCAGTGGACCCGTGCAGCCCAAAGAGAAAATAAAATCGGAACCTTTGAACACCCCTCCCGTAGAACCCACGCTTCAAGAGAAGGTGGTGGAAGAAGCGCAGGAAGAGGTTGTCGAAAAAGAGGTTGCCAAAGAAGCCCCTGCGGAGAAAGTCCTTACCCAGGAAAGTGAAGAATCGATAAGGATAAAGCAACAGCAGGAAACCAAAAGGAAGGCCGAAGCCGCAGTCCAGAAAGCAAAGGCAGAGGCTGAGCGCGTGGCCAGGGAAAAGGCACTTGCCGCCGAAAAGGCCAAGCAGGCCCAGGATGCCAAAAAAAGGGAACTCGACGCACTGATGGGCGGCCTCAACAAGTCTGACGGTACTGCTTCGGGATCGGAAGGCAACGATACAAAAGCTGGCGACAAGGGACAGCCCGATGGCGATCCGTATGCGACTAGTGCTTATGGAAAACCGGGTTCGGGAAGCGGAACTGGAGGCTATGGCCTCAACGGGAGAACATTGGTCAATAAGGGTAAGGTGCCCCAGGAATGCAACGAGGAAGGGCGTGTCGTAGTCAAGATTGTGGTCGACAGAAACGGAAGGGTGATCAGTGCCACCCCAGGGGTGCAGGGCACGACCAACAATGCCAAATGTTTATTGGAACCCGCCGAAAAGACGGCTTTTATGCACCAATGGAACCTCGATTCGAATGCGCCAAGCCAGCAAGTAGGTTTTGTGGTGGTCAATTTTAAATTGGGCGAGTAAGTGACCTACAAGGAAACTTTGTCCTGGATGTATGCCCGACTTCCCATGTACCAAAAAAGCGGCAAATCTGCCTATACCGCCAAGTTGGACAATATTCAACGCCTCGCCGAATACCTTCAACATCCCGAACAACAATTCAAGAGCATCCATGTAGCGGGAACCAATGGCAAAGGTTCAAGCAGCCATATGTTGGCCTCCATACTTCAGGAAGCCGGTTACACCGTAGGATTATATACCTCTCCCCATCTTAAGGATTTCCGTGAACGGATACGTATCAACGGGAAACCGGTCGACCGGAAATTTGTAACCGAATTTATCACAGGGCACTGGGCTTATTTCGAAACCGGCCACTTGTCCTTTT
>JBATHI010000323.1:0-2447 GCA_049666645.1 Flavobacteriaceae bacterium
TTGCGATAACTGCCCTTCACCCATTCATTGGCCATATCCCAGTTGGTCACCTTCATATTGGCCCCATCCCAAATGATTTTGCGTCTGCCGGGATATTCAAAAGGATCCCAGTCGCCTGCTTTTTTGCCTTCCTTGAAACTTTTGTATTGGAAAGCCTTAATGGCCAAATTGCCCATGAGCACGGCTTCGGTCAACGGTCCTGAACGCTTAAAGTCGGAAGAGGCTTCCGTACCGTTCAAACAGGCCTCAACAAAATTTCGTCGATGCCCACCGGTGTCCCCTTCGATCCTGGGAAGGTAAGGTGCGGGTGGCGTAATCATTTTCATCGTTTCCGAGGGCAACAAGCGGGCATTCCTGGAATATACATCACAGACCAAGATGCCCCTACTGCCGTAGAAGATAGATCCGCCGCCACTATCGCCAATGGTTTCCCCATCCTTCAATTCATCGGGCAGATCGGGCAATAAGCCGCCGTCATACCAATTCAAGGCGATATCGCCATGTTCAGGAGTATTGAACTTTAACCGTACGATGGAGGAAGCTGGGCAGGATGCGCTATAGTCGGCTTCCACAAAATCTCCCACCCAATTGGTGGTGCAACTTGCCTCGGCTTCGGTAGGATAACCCAAATCGAGCACTCCGAATGGGGTCTCCATGATATGGCAGCCCATATCGCCAAGGGCACCTGTGCCAAAATCCCAGAAGCCCCGCCATTTAAAGGGCAGATATGCATCGTTGTAATCGCGAATGGCCGCAACGCCCAGCCATAAGTCCCAGTCCAGGCCTTTGGGCACCGCTTGTTTTTGGGCCGGGGCTGGCAGGCCTTGGGGCCAAACGGGCCTATTGGTCCAACAGTCCACTTTATACACTTTTCCGATGATCCCCGATTGTATCAATTCTTTCGCTTCACGGCTGCCGTTGCTGGAGGCCCCTTGATTTCCCATTTGGGTTATGATGCCGTTTTCCTTGGCGACCTGTGTCATGATCCGGGCCTCGTTGATGTTATGTGTCAGGGGCTTTTCCACATAGGTATGTTTCTTGGCCCGCATGAAGGGTAAGGCAATCGTCGCATGCATGTGGTCCGGGGTCGCTACCATGATGGCATCGATTTCACTCAGGTGCTTATCGTATACCTCTCTAAAATCTTTATACTTTTTGGCCTTGGGATATTTCTTATAGGTATCGGCCGCCCTTCGGTCATCTACATCGCAGAGGGTCACGAACTTCACTTTTTGCGTTTCATCAAGGCCCTGGATATTGCTCCCCCCTTGTCCGCCGACCCCAAAGGCGCCCACATAAAGGGTATCACTGGGGGGTATATGGGTTTTGCCCATAACGAAACTGGGAACAATGGAAAAGACGGTGGAGGCCGCAGCCGTGCTTTTGATAAATTTTCTTCTTTGCATGATTGGTGATGGATTGGAATTTGATTTTGGAAGATACAAAAAAATGGGAGAGCTGAACATAAAATCCCCTTGTTCAAAAGTGCCGATTAGGTAGCGTTCCCATTCCATTCCTTATAGAACTGCTCAAGGAACAGGAGCATAAAACCATGCCGATCTTCGGCCAGGGATTTCCCGGTTCGGGTATTCATTTGTTCTTTCAGCAACAGTAGTTTTTCGTAAAAGTGATTGATTGTCGGAGCAACGGATTTTTTGTAGGCCTTTTTGTCCATGTTCAACTTGGGAGGAATATTAGGGTCATAAAGCGGCCTGTTTTTGTATCCTCCATAGTTGAAGGCCCTGGCAATGCCCACGGCCCCAATGGCATCGAGCCGATCTGCATCCTGGACAACCTGTAGTTCCAAGGAGTTGAACCATTTCTTGGCCTTTTTTCGGTCCAAACCTTTCTTGTAGCTGCTATGTTCTACAATGCGTACTACATGATCGACCACTTTGGGGTCGACCTTCAGGGCGGTCAAAAATTCTTTTGTAATCTTCGGCCCCAAGGTTTCGTCGCCATCATGAAATTTGGCATCGGCGATATCGTGCAACAAGGCGCCGAGGGAAACCACCAATACATTCACCTTTTCATCTTTGGCGATCAGGATGGCATTATGGAAGACCCTTTGCGTATGGAACCAGTCGTGCCCGCCTTCCGCCCCCTTGAAAGACTCTTTGAGAAAAGCTATTGTTTCTTCAACAATTTCGGTATCGTTCATGCAAAGGAAGTTACGCCTGAAATTACCGATTTTTCCACTTCAGCGAAAATGGAATCGGGGTCGCCGACATTTTCAATCGGTCGGTTTACCTCAAAACTGAGGTGGTTTCCTATGCCATAGGGAAATTTGCCATAACGCAACATTTTCCATGAATTGTTAATGCTGATGGGCACGATGAGTGCCGAGGGGGCATTTTTCATCAACAATTTCAACCCAAGGGTCTTAAAAGATTTGGGGTGTCCGGTCCTGCTTCGGGTACCTTCCGGAAATATCACGGCACTTCGAT
>JBATHI010000324.1:0-2715 GCA_049666645.1 Flavobacteriaceae bacterium
TGCATATATGGCGGCAGCGGGATTACCCAAGGCCAATAGAAGCAATCCGGTTGACGCTGTTAAAGCAGGATTGAAGATTCGAGACTTTATGTTGGGGTACAAAGAAGAATGTAAATCAAAAGGTCAAGAACCTTTCGAAATACGAATTGGAGTACACACTGGACCTGTAGTAGCAGGAATTGTTGGAATCAAAAAATTCGCATATGACATCTGGGGGGACGCTGTAAATTTGGCGTCCCGAATGGAAAGCAGCGGAGAGGTAGGAAAGGTGAACATTAGTCAAAGTACGTATGAGCATTTGAAAGACAGGAAGGAGTTTTCCTTTGTTTCCAGAGGCATGATAAAAGCAAAGAATAAAGGGGAAGTTGAGATGTATTTTGTTGAATATAGGTAACGCTATTCAGACTGTCTATTCTCAATGGCGTAAACAATTGACATTGAAATAATCAATTCCAATGGATTATATAAAGTGAAAATCAATGCGAACAAATGCATTCGAATTGATTAAATTCATAAAATATTGAACAGGCGCCAACAACGCATAACTGTCCATACCTCCCAAAAGGTCGGCGCGTCAGGTATGCGGTATGTTGTGCTTCATTGCTCCTTCTCTGAAGCTTCGGAAGCAAAAACTATAACCAACCAGTAACCAATGAAAAAATTCTTTAGATTATCGAAGCTATATCACGCCTTGGCGTGATCAAAGGTCCGGTAGACCTTTGGCTGGATCGAAGACTGCCAAATACCTTAAATATGCCATTGGCGAAATCGTTCTTGATGAATTCCTATTCTTTAAATGTTCAAAACAAACCTTCCCCTCCTTGGAGGGGATTAAGGGGTGGGTAAAAGTGCGTTCAAAACCCACCCCTAACCCCTCCCAAGAGGGGAAAAATACGGTATTATTATAAAATTCTATCGAAAAATCAGACAGCACCTTATGATGGAAAATAAAACTTACAAATACTTGCCATACGCCTTTGCTGAAAGTATTCTTGAAGCGTACCCGATCATAAAAAATACAAAACACAGCCTCCCCTCCAAGGAGGGGATTGAGGGGTGGGTAAAACCATGAGGAAAATCATTCCATATAATCCACGATTGATGGACTATGCCAAAGAGTTACGTAAGAATATGACTCTGGGAGAAATAGCGCTTTGGCGCGAGATAAAAGGCAAAAAGCTAGGGGCAAGTTTTAGCAGGCAGATACCAATAGATCGTTATATTGTAGATTTCTATTGCAAGGATCTACAATTGGCCATTGAGGTCGACGGGGCCATTCATTTTGAGGAAGGACAACAGGAAAAGGACAGACTTAGACAAATCAGATTGGTATCGTTGGGCGTTCATGTGATAAGATTTAGCGACTTAGATGTGAAAAACAATCTCAATTGGGTTTTGGATGAAATTAGAAACGAAATAGCAAGACTTAATCCCACCCCTAACCCCTCCAAGGGGGGGAAAACATAAAGGCTATGATTAAATTTTTTAGGCGAATAAGGCAACAACTACTCACCGATAACAAGTTCAGCAAATACCTGTTCTATGCTATTGGAGAAATTGTACTTGTAGTTATCGGAATTTTAATCGCCTTACAGCTCAATAATTGGAATGACACGGTAAAAGAAAGATCTGTTGAAATCAAAATTCTAAAGGAAATATTACGCAACCTAGAACATGATTTGATTGAAATACGATCCGATATAGCTTCGATGGACAGTGTAAATAAGGCCAGTGAAGACATTAACCGATTTATGATCACCGATTCTTTCCCCTCCGAGAGATTCTACTATGATGTGGCGAAATTTCGAGTAAACCCCCATTTTGATCCGAATAAAAGTGGCTACAATCTTTTGGTTTCAAAGGGCGTGGAAATTATTTTAAATGATAGTTTAAGAGAATCTCTTTCACTGCTTTATGAGTCCCTGTATCCTTACTATTACAGGTATGAGGAAGAACGCACCCAATTTAAATTACAAGAAATAAATCCTTCGTTATTGAAATATTTCGAATGGCACGCCCGCCCGGAATTGACATTTTTTGGCCATTACCGGATTGGTTCGAAAGACTATGCAATCATCAAAAAAGATGCTGATTTCACCAAATTACTTTATGCCATTGCTTTCGACAATACACTGGTACAAAATCGCGCACATCGCGTTGAAAATGGAATAGAATCACTGAGCTTTGAAATTGAAAAGGAGTTGAAGATCAAAATAGATTGACAATGAAATTATTTAAAAAAAAACGAATGGCGAACATGGCATATAAAATCATTCCACCAATAGTTCTGCTACGCTTCCCATGCCAACCTTTGGCCTTCATTGTTAAAAGATTGATTTACATCACCATTTTCCTGATGCAGTTTGGTTGTAAACAGCCAATTTACGTTTTGGCCTATGCCACTGACCGAGACAATACCGTTGATATCTGTATCGCCAATACCGAAAATACCGATATCCTCAATCTCACTGATTCCGATATCACGGAGTATAACTTTACCTGGTCTTCCGATGGTTCCAAAATTTTTTATACCAGTTATGAAAAAACCGGCAGAAGAATAAATAGCATTGATCTAGGTAGCGGAGCAATTAATACCTATTTACAGGATTCAACCATTTTATAAATAAGTGATGTGTCAAAAGAGAATGATAAATTTATAATTTCAACAACCGAACATCATCCAAAAGGAGAACTGTATTTGTATGACCTAAAGAC
>JBATHI010000325.1:0-4488 GCA_049666645.1 Flavobacteriaceae bacterium
TTTTTCTCAAAGCAGTAATATAGGGTGGTTTCAAAAGTCTTGCCCATGCCTATCGCAATTTCCGCTGCAATGGTATCGGCATTGGTATTCAGGAGCTGTCCCAAACCATCATGTGTCATGGCACAAAAAACCGGTGTCAATCCATTGTTCATCAACATCCCGATGGTCGTCGCAGCGATGCCATCCACGTCTCCTGCATAGCCATAATCGATCTCTTTCACCTTTCTTTTATGCGCCTGTATCGTATTGCCATCCGCCCCACTGAGGCCAATGGCATTGCAGGCTTTGGCCTGAAGTTGGGCAACGATGTTTTTGTTGGTCAAACCGGCATAAACCATGGTGATCACCTCCAAGTTGGCGGCATCGGTGATGCGCCTTCCGCCTATCATTTTGGTTTCCAACCCCAATTTTTGGGCCAAATCGGTCGCCAATTTGCCCCCGCCGTGCACCAAGATCTTATGCCCCGGCATTTGCGCGAAGAACACCAGGAACTTCGACAATTGCTGGGGATCCTCAATCACATTTCCCCCTATTTTTACTACTGCTAATTTTGATTTCATTCTTATTTTTCAATCTTCAACTGTCGGCTTTCTCAAGCGTTCATGATGCCCCCATCGATGGTCACGGCGGTTCCGGTAATCCAGGAGGCATCTTCCGAAACCAGGAAAAGCGCCAAATTCGCAACATCGTTCGGGGTGCCCAAGCGTTTCATAAGGGTTGTTTTGGCAGCATTTTCCACCGCGCTTGCGGGATGTTCAAAGGCCTTCGCCGAGTCCCACAAAAGCGGTGTGTCGACCGGTCCGGGGCAAATCGCGTTGATACGGATGGCAGGGGCATATTCCATGGCCATCTGTTTCATCAATGCCAAGGCCGCTGCCTTGGAGGCACAGTATGCCGGATGTTCCGGAAAACTCTTGTAAGCGGCAATGGAGGCATTGATCAAAATCGTACTCCCGGCTTGTTTCAAAAGTTCGGGAAGCGCGTATTTCGATAGATAAAACAAGGCGCTCAGATTTGTATTCAAGGTATGCTGCCATGTTGCAATGGGAAGCTTTGTCACTTTTCCCAACCCTAAAGTTCCCGCGTTCAAAGAAAGTATATCGATTTTTCCAAATCGCAATAAAGCCACTTCCACTAATTTTTTGTTCATGGGTGCCTTGCTGATGTCCCCGGCCACAAATATGGCATGCTCCAGTTGCTCGGCGAGTTTTTCACCACGACCTATGTCACGGCCAGATAGGACCAGCAGCGCACCTTCTTCCGAAAAACGCTCCGCGATCGCCTTTCCCATTCCACTGGTCGCTCCGGTAACGATACAGACTTTGTCTTTTAACTTCTGGGACATCGGTTATTCTGGTACAATTCGATTGCCGAAACGGCCATTTACAGGTTTTCAAGTATCTTTTTCAGCACGAGTTGTGCGGCATAGGTTCTGTTATTGGCCTGTTCGATCACCAACGATTGGTCACTATCCAAAACAGCATCATCGACCACCACATTTCTTCGAACGGGCAGGCAGTGCATGAATCGTGCCTTCCCAAGTTTTTCCCTGGTCATCATCCAGGCAGGGTCCTGGGAAACCACTTTTCCATAATCATGATAATTGCTCCAATTTTTCACATATACGAAGTCGGCCTCGGCCAGTGCTTTGTTTTGGTCATATTCTATCGGGCTGTTTTTGACAATTTCGGGGTTCAGTTCATAGCCCTTGGGATGGGTTATTACAAATTCCGCATCCTGCATTTGCATCATCTCAATGAAGGAATTTGCCACTGCATGGGGCAGTGCCCTGGGGTGTGGTGCCCATGACAATACCACTTTGGGCCGTTTCGATTTTCGCTTTTCGGCCAAAGTAATGGCATCGGCCAAAGCCTGTAAGGGATGGCCTACCGAACTTTCCATATTGACAATGGGAACACTTGCATATTTTTTGAATCCTTCCAAGACCAGCTCCGCCTCGTCTTTTTGTCTGTCCTTCAATTCGGCAAACGCCCTGATCGCCAGGATATCGCAGTATTGGGAAACCACTTGTGCCGCTTCCTTGATATGTTCGGAACTGCCTTTGTCCATGATTGTCCCTTCCCCATATTCGAGGGCCCAACCTTCACTTCCGAAGTTCATGACCATGACCTCCATGCCCAAATTGAGAGCCGCCTTTTGGGTGCTCAGACGGGTGCGGAGACTGCTGTTGAAAAAGAGCAGGCACAAGGTTCTGTCTTTTCCCAAAGCGGCATGTTTTTTAGGGTTGTTCTTCAGTTCCCTAGCCTCATCGACCCATTTTGGAAGAGCATCGATATCTTTTATGGAAAGGTAATGTTTCATGGAAGTTCTTTTTTCAAGGCCTCAAAAAATAAATCCAAATGCGCCTTCGTGATGTTCAGGGCCGGCAGGATGCGCAGAACGTTTTTGTCTTTGGCGCCACCGGTAAAGATATGTTGGTTGTAAATCATTCTTTTTCGCAATTCTGCGACCTCAAAACCAAATTCCAGTCCGAGCATCAAGCCACGGCCCTTCACCCTCTTTACTTCGGGAAATTCTGCGGCCTTCGCCACAAAATAGTCGCCCAATAGGGCCGCATTGCCGATCAATCCTTCCTCCTCGATAACCTCGAGCACCGCCAATACCGCCGCACAGGCCAAATGGTTGCCGCCAAAGGTGGTGCCCAGCAAGCCATGGGAAGCCTTGATGTGGTCATGGATCAGTATGCCGCCAACGGGGAAGCCGTTGCCCATTCCCTTGGCAATGCTGATAATGTCTGGTTGGATGCCATGGTGCTGGAACCCAAAAAATTTACCGCTCCTGCCAAATCCCGACTGCACTTCATCGGCAATCAAAACGACGCCGTTCGCCTTGCAGGATTTTGCGATGTTCCGATAAAAGTCGCTCGAAGGTTCGTCCAAACCGCCCACGCCCTGAATAGCTTCCAATATCACCGCACAGACGTCGCCCTTCACGATTTCCTTTTCAAAGGCGGTAAAATCGTTGAAGGGCAAAAAGGTGACCTTTTGCTGTTGGTTAATAGGCGCATTTATTTTTGAATCATCGGTAGCGGCCACGGCTGCGGAGGTTCGTCCATGAAAACTGTTGTGGAAGGCGATGACCCTCGATTTTCCGGTTTCAAAGGAGGCCATTTTGAGGGCATTTTCGTTGGCCTCGGCCCCGGAATTACAGAGAAACAGATCATAATCGGCGCAGCCCGACAGTTCGCCCAATTTGTTCGCCAATTCCAATTGTAGCGGATTCTGGACCGCATTGCTATAAAAGCCGATCCGATCCAATTGGTCTTTGAGCCTGCGTACGTAATGCGGATGGGAATGCCCGATGGAAATCACCGCATGGCCACCATAAAAATCCAAATATTTTGTGCCCTGATCATCGAAAACCTCTATGCCTTTGGCCGACACAGGGGTTACGTTGTACAAGGGATAAACGTCGAATTGTTTCATTTCTTGATCTATGTTTCCGGTAAGCATACTATTCACTGGTCGTTCGAATCCGGGGGATTAAAATTTCAACATCAATGCCATCAGCTCTTTTTGATTTGGTTGATCTTGTCATAGGAGGCTACGATACCGCGTATCAAGGAAGATCTCAAGCCTTGGTGTTCCATTTCGTTGAGGCCTTCAATGGTACATCCTTTTGGGGTGGTCACCCGATCGATTTCCTTTTCGGGGTGGCTGTCGGATTGTATCAGGAGGTTGGCCGCCCCGCTACAGGTATACATGGCCAACTCCTGGGCATCCTTGGCATCGAAGCCGAGTTGTATGGCCCCCTGGGTGGTGGCACGGATCAATCGCATCCAAAACGCGATGCCGCTGGCGCAGATCACCGTTGCCGCCTGCATTTGATCCTCAGGGATTTCCATGGTATGTCCCATCCGATTAAAGATGGCCTTCGAGAGTTCAATTCGTTTTTTGCCCAAAACATTGCTGCAAATACAGGTCATCGACTTGCCCACGGAAATGGCCGTGTTGGGCATACTACGGATGATATAATGTTCGGCCCCGATCGTTTCTTCGATTCTTGCGATGCTATAGCCGGTAATGGTCGAAATGATCACATGCTTGTCGTTCAGCAGATCCTTTACTTCCTCCAGAATTTTTTTGAAATGGCCCGGTTGCACGGCAAAAATGAGGATATCCGATTTTTCCACCGCTTCCCTGTTATCTGAGGTAACGGTAACATTTCCATATTTCTCATACGGTTTAAGGCTCTCTATATTTTTTCTTGTCAAATACATGGAAGTGGCTCCATTCGTATTCAAGATACCCTTTGCAATCGATAGTCCCAGGTTGCCTGTTCCAATTATGGCTATTTTCATTTTCTCAGTTATATTTCGTTCCTGCCAAAGGCAGTTTTGGTTTAGTTGTGCTGTTCAAGCTTGGGCCTTCCATTAATTAGTGCCTGTTTGCATTAAAAGACACTTGCCTTTAGCTGGAGTCCCTCGGTTTCATCCAAGCCGAACATCAGGTTCATATTCTGTACTGC
>JBATHI010000326.1:0-1730 GCA_049666645.1 Flavobacteriaceae bacterium
TTCATGGTTGGCCATTGGTAGCCAAGGCAGGGGGGAACAATTATTGCTTACCGACCAGGACAATGCCTTGGTTTTCGAAGATGTCCCAGATAACTTGTTGCCGCAAACCAGGGCCTACTTTCTAAAATTGGCGGGACATGTCACAAAAGGCTTGAGGGATGTCGGATACGAATACTGCCCGGCAGATATGATGGCCTCCAATCCCAAATGGTGCCTCAGTATTTCAGAATGGAAAGAACAGTTCACGCATTGGATCGTTAACCCAGGGCCCGATGAAGTGCTCTTATCATCCATTTTTTTCGACTACAGCTTGTCTTATGGCGAACAAATCTTGGTCGACCAGCTGACACAAACCATTATGGAAAAAACCCAGGACCATCCCAATTTCTTCCTTCAACTGGCCAGTGGTGCGTTGCAGAGTCCATCCCCTTCAGGTTTTTTTAGGCAGTTCCTGGTCGAAGAAGATGGGGCCCACAAAGATTTTTTCGATTTAAAACGGAGGGCATTGATGCCCCTGATCGATGCCGCAAGGGTGTTGGTCATTGCCCATCAAATAAAATCGATCAACAACACTGCCGCACGCTTTGAAAAGTTGGCGGAAATAGAGCCTGCCAATGAAGAACTGTTCTTCTCGTGCTCTTACGCCTTTAAGGCTTTACAGAAATTCAGGACAAAACAAGGCCTGCTGCACAACGATTCGGGTCGTTTTATCGCACTGGACAAGCTTACCAAAGAAGAAAAAATGAAACTGAAGCGAACTTTTAAAACCATTAAGGCGCTGCAAGAATTGATAAGGATAAGGTTTAAGGTCACCAACACGGTCAGCTAATGAATTTGTTTAAACGAAAAGAAACATCCTTGCCCGATTTCTGGATTAACTATGCAAACAGCTTTTCGGGAAATTTATCTGCCGACCTGAAAGATGTGCGATTTTTGGTACTTGATACGGAGACCACTGGATTCGATACGGAAACCGACCGTATCCTCTGTATCGGTGCCCTCGTCCTTAAAAACAAAACCATCGCGATTCAAGAAAGCTTCGAGGTATACGTAAAACAGCCGCTGTATCACCCTAAAAGCGTACAAATACATGGTATCCTCAAAGACGAAAACAAAAAATGCATCACTGAACTGGAAGCCCTCAGACAATTGTTGGCATTTTTAAAAGATGCGGTGATCGTGGCCCATCATGCCGCTTTTGATTTGGCAATGATCAATAATTCGTTAAAACGACATGGCTTGCCCAAATTGAGGAACAAAGTATTGGATACGGCGGCTCTCTATAAAAGAACCTTGATAAAATCGCCCCTTTTGGAAAGGAAGGAAAGCTATTCCCTGGACGATTTGGCAGACAAATTCAATATCTCGAAAAAAGACCGACACACCGCCTTGGGGGATGCCTATATCACGGCCATTGCCTTTATGGTTATTTTGGGAAGGTTGGAACAAAAAAAACAACTGAACACGAAATCATTGCTGAGGTGAACGCTAATTTTAATCTTGTTGAAGATGGGATGTTTTATTGAGAACATACCGCGCATGGCTATTATCAGGGCTCCAATAACTTACCCCTATTGTAATCAATATATTAGTAATCATTCCAACCAAGGCAGCATCTATTCGGGTTTCAAAAATGCTGCACAATGCCCAAACTGATGCACTGGTGATGATACCCCACCATACGGCAACCACCGAAGTTTTTTTCCAGTATAACCCAAGGGTAAATGGAA
>JBATHI010000327.1:0-2780 GCA_049666645.1 Flavobacteriaceae bacterium
TGCCCTGGGAGAACGTGGCCACTTGGGAAAGGTTATCGCCTTTCAATGATGTCGCCAAAATCAAGACCCCCACCTTGTGGATCGGGGGGGCGGAAGATTGGAACGTGCCCATCCTCAATTCGGAGCAGATGTACCAAGCGACCAAACGTCTCGGACTGGATACCCAATTGGTGGTCTATCCCGGGGAGTACCACGGTATCAAACGGCCCAGTTTCAATAAAGACCGGTACGAAAGGTATTTGGTGTGGTTCGGGAAGCATGTGAAAGGCATTTAGGAATTTTATCGGGATCGGTTCTTCCAGAACTTTTTGTCTTTTACGCTATGGGCATCCTTTAAAACCGCGATGAGAATAGGGTCATCGATTTCTTCCAATGACCTGTATCGGAGCGAACGCATCATTTTTCGCCCGGCTGTGGTCATGTATTCCAGATGCACCGTTAAATGGGCCGCATTCCAAAAACCGAGGTCTACATAATCCTTGGCCTGGTTGAGATAGCAAAAGGGCCTTCCTTCGAGATAGTAAAAGGGAATTTTATATTTATATTTCAGTTCCGCTTCGGGGACGGTATGCCGGATCACCGATTGCAGGTGCATCAAGATACCTTGATAAGGTTCGCTTTTTTGAAGTATGTATTCTTCTGCAGGATTCATATCTTTATATTTTCACGATGTCCATGTCAGCTAAATTATTATTATTCTTTTCAATTTTTGCGATCGCATTTGCATATCCCCAAGATTATGGGGAGGTAGATCGAAAAGTGAAGTCCTATCCCCATTTTAACGATTTGACCGCCCTGGGATATCGAATTCAGAACGATTTCATGGAAGATTCCCTGAGGGTCAGGGCCGCATTTATATGGATTGCCCATCACATGGGGTATGGTAAAATAAATGGGCCCGAATCGGAGGACGCCCAAAAAATCACCTTCAACTCTGAATCGGATAAACATAAAAAAATTCGGCAACTGGTCAATGTTAAGATCACCAGATCGTTCGACGCACGAAAAGGGGTCTGTATCGACTTCTCATTGATGCTGCATGAACTGTGCAGACAATTCGATATTCCATCAAAGGTCATTGCGGGCGTGGCCAAAAACGAGATCAAGGACATCAGGGGCGACCAAGTTTTCAAAAACCACAGTTGGAATGCGGTACAGATCAACGGCCAATGGAAGCTCCTCGACCCCACCTGGGCTTCCGGACACTTCGATCTGGAACGCGGAAAGTTTGAGCGGAAACTCATAGAGCATTATTTTTTCACCGAACCCGCCGAGTTCGTCAAGCACCATTTGCCGAGCAACCCGGATTGGCAATTATTGGACCAACCCCTTGATGCCAAAAGTTTTTATGGTGCGCCCATTTATTTTCCCGAATATTTTGGCAAGGGCATAACGCTTTCCGAGAAAACCCCGGGTATATTGAACCTCAGCGAGAACGAGGCCAACTATCTATACTTTGACAAACTGCCCCGTATCCATGACCTCCACTATAGTTTCAATGGCTCTTCCGAGTTGAAAAAAATGGGCTTCCGGAAAATAGGGAACAAAACTTACCGGTCGAGGTTGTCTTTAAAAAGGAAGCCCAAAAAAAGCAATGGTTACCTAACGGTGTATATGGAGAAAATACCGATACTGAATTTCAAAGTTGAAAACCATCAAAATAATTGATTCCATGAAATACCAATTCCCGATGAAACAGCGTTTCCTGATTATTTTATTACTGTCGAACATGGCCTTTTACGCCCAAAACCATACGCATAATGGCAATATGGCGTTAAGCTATCCCGCTATCCCCGGCTACCTGTCATTAAAGGCCGATCTGCACCAACACACGGTTTTTTCGGATGGCAATGTATGGCCTACCATTAGGGTACAGGAATCGTTGCGTGAAAATTTGGACGCCATTTCCTTGACCGAGCATCTGGAATACCAACCACACTTGGACGATATCCCACATCCCGACCGAAACCGTGCCTATCATTTGGCGTTGGAGGAGGCACAAGATCACGATTTGTTGATCGTGCCCGGTTCCGAGATCACGCGTTCAGAACCGGTAGGGCACAGCAATGCCATTTTTATCTCGGATGCCAACACGCTTTTGAACGATGCCCCTGAAACCGCTTTTATGGAAGCCAAAAAGCAGCAGGCCTTCGTATTTTGGAACCACCCGGCATGGCATGCCCAAAGTCCGACCGGTATGCCCATCATGGGCGATTTTCAAATAGAGCGGATCAAGAACGGGGAATTGCATGGTATCGAGGTGATCAATTCTTTGGACTACGCCGAAGAATCGCTGGCACTGGCACTTGAATATGATTTGACCATTATGGGCACCAGCGATATCCATGGCCTTATCGATTGGGACTATACCGAAAATGGCAACCATCGGCCCATTACCTTGGTATTCGCCAAGGAGCGGACCTTGGCCAGCCTGCGTGAAGCTTTGTTCGCTGGGAGGACAGTGGCCATTTTCAATGGTCTAATGGTAGGGAAGGCCCCATATCTTGAGCCTTTGATAAAAGCCAGCGTAGAGGTGTTGAAGGCTTCCTATATTGAGGATACGGCCGTGCTGGAAGTGGCGCTCAAAAACAATTGCAGCAGCGATCTGTTGTTCGAGAACCAGATGCCCTTTACCTTCTATTCCAACCCGCCCATTTTCGAAATCAAGGCCGGTAAAAACGCAGTGCTGCGCATCAAGACCATCGAAATATTGCCAGCGCTCGACCTGAGATTGAAGGCATTGGGCGCCTATATTGCGCCAAAGCAGCACCCCGTGATTA
>JBATHI010000328.1:0-7750 GCA_049666645.1 Flavobacteriaceae bacterium
CGCAACCACAAGCTGAACCTATCGCGATGCCGTTGCTCGAAGATATTGTTGAACACAAAGTTCACCGATAGCGAAAACAAAATGGTGACTACGGCAGCGCCGACCAATGGTAATATTGGAATTTTAAAAGATTTCTTTTTGAGCAGAAACATAAGGGTGATTACCATGGCGAGGAAGATTGTGACCCATGTAGTGCCGAACATTAAAGTGGTCACAAAAACCAATACGAGCAAAAAAGCGATCAAGAGGTAAAACAGGGGCAGGCCTTCCCTAAAAAGCACAAACACCAAAGCAAAGAATACCAGGGCACTCCCCGGATCGGGTTGGGGAATGACAAGCAATACAGGTATCAAAATGATCAGAAATGCGAACAACTGGTCTTTTTTATGTTTGATATCGGTTTGTATATCACTGAGGTATTTGGCAAGGGCTAGACCGGTCGCCAACTTGGCGAATTCAGAGGGCTGGAGATTAAAAAATCCAAGACCGTACCAGGAAGTGGCCCCGGCAATGGTTTTACCAAAGACGAAAAGACCAAGCAGGGAAATCATGGAAATAAGGTAGAACACACTTGAAAACCGTTCAAAAAAATTGGCTTCCAAAGCCAAGATAATAATGATGGCAATAACACTTGTGCCTATAAAAAGGAGTTGTTTTCCATACAAGGCATCAAAATTGAAGATGGAAGGATCGGCTTCGGAAAATGTCGTGGAATAAATATTTATCCAACCGATGGCCACCAACAGGGCATAAAAAAGAATGGTTAGCCAATCGATACGTTTTAGGACGCTGCTACCAGACACGCTCGTTTATTTTGAATTCTTCCCCGCTGTAGGGTTTGGCATATTCCAGTTCCAACGTTTTTTCCAGCATTCTTTTTTCCAGATCTTTTCGGCTAATCTCGCCCTTCAGGTATTTTTCAATCATCAAGGAAGCGATATGGCCAGCGTACCGTGCGCCAAAATAGCCGTTCTCGATATAAACCGCAATGGCGATCTTGGGGTTGTCCACTGGGGCAAAGGCCACAAAAACGGAGTGGTCGGTCAATTGGGTGCGTACGCCATTTATCTTGGTGAAGTTCTCGACCGTACCTGTTTTACCGGCAATATCAATGCCAGGTATCTGAACGCCTCTGGCCGTCCCCATTTTGTAAACATCTGCCATACCTTGCACCACGGGGTCAAAATATTTTCTGTCGATGGTGGTATATTTGGGCACTACATACTCAGGATTGGTGATGTCCTTGCCTTCCACTTTTTTAAGGATGTGGGGGGTATGGTAAAATCCGCGATTGGCGATGGCCGCGGTCATATTCGCCAATTGCACGGGAGTAACTGAAACCTCTCCCTGTCCGATGGAGTTGGAGATGATATAAGATGAGCTCCATCTGTTGTCGCCATACCATTTATCGTAATATTCTTTACTGGGAATCCTGCCCCTCTTTCCTTCCGGCAGATCATAATGCAGGAAATCGCCCAGGCCAAAACTCTTCACGTGCTTCTCCCAAACATCCATCGCCTCATCGGTGGTCTCGAATTTATCGTATATTTTCCTGAAAGTCCCTGCAAAATAGGCATTGCAGGATTTGTAAATTCCGGTGTGCAGATTTCGGGTCCCGCCCCCGCAGTGGCATCCTCTCTTCCTGCCGCCGACGTAAAATCCATGGTAACAGGTAAAGGTGGTTTCCGGGGCGATTGCCCCTTCCTGAAGTGCGATCAGGGCATTGATGGTCTTAAAGGGCGACCCGGGAGAACCTTCCGCCAAAATTGATCGATCGAACAGGGGTTTTGAAATGGAGTCGTAATGCAATTTGCTGTAATTGGCAGAGCGATCTCTACCGACCAAAAGTTTGGGGTCGTAGGTAGGCCCTGATATCATAGCAAGAATTTCACCCGTGGCAGGTTCGATGGCCACGACGCCCCCCCACTTGCCGCGCATGAGCCGTTCTCCGTATTCCTGCAGGTCTTTATCCAGGGTAACGTTGATTTCCTTACCATGTTCCGGCAAGGTATCCCAAGTGCCACTTTTATAGGGACCTATGTCTCTGTTAAAGCGATCTTTTTGAATATATTGCACCCCTTTTCTTCCCCTCAGGATATCTTCGTATTGCTTTTCTATTCCGGTGCGGCCCGTGAGCTCGCCTTGGACATAATAGGGATTTCGCTCCAGATCTCGTTCATTGACCTCACTGATATAACCAAGAATGTTGGCTCCACTGTTCGTATCATAATAGCGCAAGGAGCGTTTCTGTATATAAAAACCTTGGTAATGCCTCATCTTTTCCTGTAATTTGGCATAGTCTTCCTTGGAAAGTTGCGGTACCAGCACTGACGGAAGCCGCGGCGAATAGGTGCGCGCTTTTTTGAGTTCTTTTAAGAATTTTTCCTTGTCGATGCCCAATAAGGCACAAAATTCCAGAGTATCCAATTCCCGTACCTCCCTGGGAATGACCATGACATCGTACGCAGGGTCATTGGCCACCAATAGTTTGCCGTTGCGGTCGTAAATATAACCGCGTTCAGGATAGTCATAAACCGCTTTTATGGCAGGGTCTTCCAAGACCTGATTGGTGGAAGAACTGAAAATTTGTAAATAGCTCAGCCGACCGAGAAAGGTGAACCCGATGATAATGATAATCGATGAAAGCAAAATCTTTTTCATTCCTTGCCGACGCTAAAAAGTGAATTGAACAGTAAACAAAGTAGCATGGATGAGGCACCAATGACCACAACTTTTTTAAGTATCATCAAAATATTGGCCAAACTAAAAATTTCGAGCGTAAAAAACACCAAATGGTGCACTACTATTAATAACGCCAAAAAAGTAAATTGTTGTGCCCTTGTGCTGTTGCTCAACTTAAAACTTTGGAATTCTATGTTCACCCCAAAAACAAACCGCATTATGGTGGGCCTCATATAGGCCAAGGTTACCGTCGATGCGGCATGCAGGGCCATGGTGTCCGAAAAGAAGTCGATGCACAAACCCAATAAAAAACTGACTCCGATGAACGATGCTCGGCCCCCGCTGATCGGGTACCAATATAAAAATAGAAGATACACCATGGGATTGATGAATCCAAAAAAATTAAGCTGAGTGAATACCAGCACTTGCACTAAAACGAGAAGTACAAATCGAACGGTATTTATAAAGTAACTATTGGTCATTCAAGTTTTTGGATTCCAGTTCCTGTATTTCCTTGCGGTGTGCATTGTTCACAATATATACATGACGGATATTGGTCATGTCATTAAAAAGCTTCACATCGATCTGATAAAAACTGTTCGCGGTATCCAGGTCGAATTTTTGGATCGTTCCTATAGGAATGTCCTCGGGAAAAATACTGCTCATTGCCCCGGTAACGATGGTGTCACCAATGTTCAAAGATACCATGCGGGGAATATCGATCAACTGAACCACGTCGTAGCGTTTGGTATCCCAGACCAAGGAGCCGAAGTGGTCCGTATTTTTTATTTTGGCATTGATGTTCGAGTTTTCATTCAATATACTCTGTACCGTAGCATAGTTGGCCGAGGTATTTTCAATAATGCCCAGAATGCCTTTGGAAGTGATCACGCCCATGTCGGGTTCAATACGGTCTTCCCTGCCACGGTTGATGGTGATATAATTGCGCGATTCCGCATAGCTATTTTTGATTACCAGCCCTGTTTTTATCGTATAGCGCATTTGAGCGGAATCCAGACTGATGGTATCCTTGGGGGCTATGTTGAAAAGCATCTTGCGCAAGCGCTGGTTTTCGCCGATCAATTTTTCGTTTTCCTCCCTCAGATCGAAATAGGCAGATATACTTTGTTTTGTTTCATAAATATTCCCCGTGATCCAGTTCGCGGAATTAAAAAACCGCGACTGGTGATAGGAATGGGATTGGATGGTAAACGCCAACGATAGGAGCAACAAAAACAGATAGAGCAGAAAATTCTTATGCCGTATTACAAAATTGATGATTTGTTGCATTCACTCTTTAATTTTCTTGAAGCCCGTGCAAGTATCCCATTTTGGTAAGGTCGATTTTCAATAAGGTGCCACCCATAGGATAGACCTCTATTTGATTAAAATGCTCTTGTACCGCTCAAGATTTTTTAATGCGATTCCGGTACCCCGGACTACTGCCCTTAGCGGGTCTTCGGCAATGTATACCGGCAAATCGGTCTTTTGTGACAGCCTTCTGTCCAGGCCTCGCAACATCGATCCCCCGCCTGCCATGTATATTCCCGTATTGTATATGTCTGCCGCCAGTTCCGGAGGGGTTTGGGAGAGGGTCTCCATCACTGCGTCCTCGACCCTAAGAATCGATTTGTCCAACGCCTTGGCGATCTCCCTATAGGAAATTTGCACCTGCTTGGGCTTGCCGGTCAATAAATCACGTCCTTGGACCGATTTGTCATCCGGGGGGTTTTGAAGATCTTCAGTGGCCGACCCGATTTCTATTTTAATATTTTCCGCAGTACTCTCCCCGATATAGAGGTTGTGCTGGGTGCGCATATAATAAATGATGTCGTTGGTAAAGACGTCCCCTGCAATTTTAACCGATTTATCACAGACGATGCCTCCCAATGCGATGACTGCAATTTCAGTGGTACCCCCACCGATATCGACGATCATGTTTCCCTTGGGCTGCATGATGTCCAATCCAATCCCTATGGCGGCTGCCATAGGTTCATGGATAAGGTATACTTCCTTGCCATTCACCCTTTCTGCCGACTCCCTTACCGCACGCATTTCCACTTCGGTAATGCCCGATGGAATGCAAATCACCATGCGCAGTGCCGGTGGAAACCATTTTTTCTTTAAAGCGGGGATGTTCTTGATGAACATGTTGATCATTTTTTCCGAAGCATCGAAATCGGCGATGACCCCATCTTTCAAAGGCCGAATGGTCTTGATATTTTCATGGGTCTTTCCTTGCATCATGTTCGCCTCCTTGCCAACGGCTATAATTTTGCCGGAAACCCGGTCCCTTGCAACGATCGATGGGCTATCGACCACTACTTTGTCGTTATGAATGATAAGGGTATTTGCGGTGCCCAGGTCGATGGCAATTTCTTCGGTCAGGAAATCAAAAAATCCCATTGGCTATTTCGTTAGGTTTCGATTAAAGGTAAATAATATCGTCAAAAGTAATGAATTTAATGCTTAAAATGACGGGTGCCCGTCATTACCATGGCCATGCCATTTTTGTCGCAAAAATCGACGCTCAACTGGTCTTTGATCGACCCGCCGGGCTGGATGACGCAGCTTATACCATTATTATGGGCGATTTCCACACAATCGGGAAAAGGGAAGAAGGCATCACTTGCCATCACGGCATCCTGAAGGTCGAAATCGAAAGATTTCGCTTTGTGAATGGCTTGGTTCAGCGCATCGACACGGGAAGTCTGCCCCGTACCGCTGGCGCACAACTGTTTGTTCTTCGCCAGTACAATGGTATTGCTCTTGGTATGTTTGCAGAGTTTGGAAGCAAAGATCAAATCGTCCAGTTCATTTTGGGTCGGTTTTTTCTTGGTGACCAATTGCAGGTCTTTCACCGAATCGGTCTTCTTGTCTTTTTCCTGCACCAAAACACCGTTCAGGCATGTCCTGACCAGGGTATCGGGCAGTGATACTTCATGCTGAACCAAGATGATCCTATTTTTCTTACCCGTAAGAATCTGTAAGGCATCGGCCGCATAACTGGGTGCAATGACGACTTCACAGAAGAGCTCATGGATTTCCGAAGCGGTGGCCTTATCGATTTCCACATTGCTGATCAGGATGCCGCCAAAAGCGGAAACCGGGTCCCCAGCCAAGGCGTCAACATAGGCCTGGTGCAATGTTTTCCGGGTAGACAGCCCGCAGGCATTGTTGTGTTTCAAAATTGCAAAGGTCGGATCGTCAGTTTTAAACTCGTTCATCAGGTTTACCGCGGCATCAACGTCCAATAGGTTGTTATAAGAAAGCGCTTTTCCGTGCAATTGGGTAAACATTGCCTCAAAATCACCGAAGAAATACCCTTTTTGATGTGGATTTTCGCCGTAGCGGAGCACCTGGCCCTTGGGTTCACTGATTTTTAAAGCGGCTTCCCCATGGTCTTTGTTGAAATAATTGAATATGGCAGTATCATAATGAGACGAGATGTTGAATGCCTTTGCGGCAAAACGCTTTCGGTCTGCCAAACCGGTTCTTCCCTTGCCCTCGGTGATCAACGTAAGGAATTCTCCATAATCTTCCCTTGCCGATACGCATATAACATCCTTGAAGTTCTTGGCGGCGGCCCGTATCAGCGAAATGCCCCCTATATCTATCTTTTCTATGATTTCCTGTTCGGTCGCACCACTCGCCACCGTTTTTTCAAAAGGGTATAAGTCTACGATCACGATATCGATCTGGGGAATTTCAAATTCTTCCAACTGGGCCAAATCCCCAGGGTCGTCCTGCCGGTTCAAAATACCTCCGAATACCTTTGGATGCAATGTTTTTACACGACCGCCCAAAATGGAGGGATAGCTTGTTACCTCTTCCACCGGCACTACTTCGATGCCCAGATCCCTGATGAATATTTCGGTACCCCCCGTGGAATATATGGTTACGCCAAGTTCCTGGAATTTTCTGACGATGGGTTCCAACCCGTCTTTATGGAATACGGAGATAAGGGCCGAAGAGGCTTTTTTCAAGGTGTTCATTATTGTGTGCTTAGGATTATGAAGTCAAGGACACAAAAGTAATTTTTTTGACTTGAATAAGCATCGAGGTTATGAACAAAACCAATAAAGTTTTAAAGAATTTTCGCCACTTCCGAGTTTACAAATTCCAAAAATCTTTCGTCCTCCGCGTTAAAGGGATCAGGGGTATTCGAATCAATATCGATTTGCCCCACATTTTTGCCCTTGACGAACAACGGAACAACGATTTCTGCCTTCACCGTGATGCTACAGGCGATATAATTGTCCTGGGCCTTGACATCGGGTACGACAAAGTTCTGGTTCGACAACGCGACTTGCCCACAAATACCCTTGCCAAACGGAATAATGGTGTGGTCTGTGGGTTCCCCGACATAGGGCCCCAATTTCAGCTCTTCTTTGTCTCCGTTCCTAAAATAGAAACCTACCCAATCATAATGGGGGACCTTGCTGTTCAACAGTTGGCACAATTGGAGCAGACGGGCTTCTACCGTTCCTATGCCCGTTAAGATGGCGATTACCTGAGGTCGCAGTGGTTCGAACATGTTCTTTTGGATTTTGTTGGGGCAAAAGTCGATTTTTGGATCAATCGGGGCAATACCAAAGGGCATAAATATTCGTTAATATGCTGTCCAGAAAGACGCACCGATCTAAGATTTCTTATTTTTGCCGAGATGAAAAGTGTTCCACATCGCGTTCTTGCCTCCCTAATGGCCCTGTTGCTATTGGCGTCCACCACGTCGTGGACGGTTGACAAGCATTACTGCATGGGCCATCTTCAGGATGTTGCCCTATTTGCAAAAGCGGAAAGTTGCGGTATGGCCATGGTGGTATCCGATGGTCTTTCGATTTCGGGAAATACCGATACTTGTTGCAATGATTTCGTAGTCGTGATCAACGAACAAAACGATTTGAAACAGGTCACCAATGAGATTGGCGTGGATCATCAGCCCTATTCGTTCGATAACACCTTTACTTACGGCACACTTATTCCCACGGTGGGGCAGCGGATGGCAACCCAAAAGCATTACCCTCCACCTCTATTGGTCAGGAACATTCAACTTCTCGACCAGGTC
>JBATHI010000329.1:0-1671 GCA_049666645.1 Flavobacteriaceae bacterium
AGCCTATAGTACTTGGTGATCAATCCCTTGAAAAATATAAAACTGACCAAAACATAAATAACCCCGCTCGCCCCAATATGATAGGACGGCCTGCCGATGGCCCAGGTGATGAGCCCGGAAGCCAAGATACCCAAAACCAGTACCTTCATGGCATTGTCCCTATAAAAGTAGAACAGGCCGACCATGAGAATGGCCAAGGGAATGGTATTGTTGTACAGATGCTCCACAGAACCGTGTATAAATGCACTGAAAAGTATGCCTCTTAAACCTTTGAAGGTGCCCGGGTAGATGCCATAGTCGTTAAAATTGGTCTGCAGCCGCAGTTCCAGCCAAAAGACCGTCCATATGGTCAAAATCGAAATTAAAGGCGCAATGACCACCGCATTCGTGAATTTAAAATAATGATGATCGCTCATAGTTTAAAATTAAGTGTAAATCTGCAATAAACCGACCACAAATGGGAAACATGAAATATTGTCATCCTAGGATTTATCTTAATTTTACCGTATGAACGAACCGCTTGCAGAAAGGATACGCCCCAAAAGTTTGGAAGACTTTGTAAGCCAGCAGCATCTGGTTGGCAAAAACGGCTCGCTGACCCACCAAATACAAAAAGGTATTATCCCCTCCCTGATCCTATGGGGGCCTCCGGGCACCGGCAAAACCACTTTGGCCCATATCATCGCCAATGAGAGCGGAAGGCCCTTTTATAGCTTGAGCGCGATCAACAGCGGGGTGAAGGACATTCGTGAGGTCATCGATAAGGCCAAACAGAGCGGAGGCCTGTTCACTTCAAAAAACCCCATACTGTTCATCGACGAAATACATCGCTTTAGCAAGTCGCAGCAAGATTCTTTGCTCGCCGCCGTGGAGAAGGGGTGGGTCACCTTGATTGGTGCGACCACCGAAAACCCGAGCTTTGAGGTGATTCCGGCCCTATTGTCGCGATGTCAGGTGTATATTTTGAATCCGTTCGGCAAAAAAGACTTGGAGGCACTTCTGAACAGGGCACTATCACAGGATGCCCTCCTGAAATCAAAAAAAATCGTTTTAAAGGAAACGGAAGCCCTCTTGCGCCTTTCGGGAGGGGACGGAAGAAAACTGTTGAATATTTTTGAACTGGTGGTGAATTCGGAACCCTCCGACAGCGTCACCTTTACCGATGCCCTGGTGATGGGAAAGGTTCAAAAGAACACCGTTTTATATGATAAGACCGGAGAGCAGCACTACGATATCATCTCCGCCTTCATCAAATCGATCCGGGGAAGCGATCCCAATGCAGCGGTATATTGGCTGGCGCGGATGATCGAAGGCGGGGAAGACGTGAAGTTCATCGCCCGCCGCATGATCATTTCGGCCTCGGAGGATATCGGCCTGGCCAACCCAACCGCCCTGGTGATCGCCAATGCCTGTTTTCAAGCGGTGACCACGATCGGGTACCCGGAAGCGCGGATCATCTTGAGCGAATGTGCGATCTACCTGGCCACCTCTCCAAAGAGCAATACCAGTTATATGGCCATCAAAAATGCGCAACAGAAAGTGAAGGAAACGGGTGACCTGTCCGTACCCCTCGAATTGCGGAACGCACCGACCAAACTCATGAAAGATCTGGGGTATGGGGCGGAATATAAATATGCCCATGACTATGCGAGTAATTTTGTGGCGTTGGAA
>JBATHI010000330.1:0-8504 GCA_049666645.1 Flavobacteriaceae bacterium
GTATTGATAAAACCTACTATAAATCCTACCCCGATGAGCAGTACATAATTGTACCATGCTTCCATGACGCAAAAATAGGTTCAAAAAAGCAATTGAATACGCTATGTTGGGTCTTAAGTTGAATATGCGTCCAAGTTACCTGTAACAATGGTTCAACTGAAGATTCCAATGGTTCGTCCAAGGTTTTCATCCATTGGTCTACACTTCTTTTCCATCCAACCATTCGTCATGTAGATTTTCATCCTTAATTTAGAAGTTTGTACAAGGCCTAAATTCGAAAACCATGAATATTCTATTTATTGAAGACGACAATATTGAAACCATGAAACTTCAAAGAACGGTTTCAAAACTTCAGTTAAAGCATGAAATTACCGAAGCGAAAAATGGGGAGGAGGCTCTAAACATCTTGAAATCGAATGCCCAACTTCCCGATATTATCCTTTTGGACCTAAACATGCCCCGAATGAGTGGCATAGAATTTTTAAAGATTCTTAAGGTGGATGCAGTATTGCGGTATCTTCCAACCATCATTTTGACCACATCTCAAAACAGGACCGATCTTTTGGAATGCTATAAAATTGGAATCGCGGGATATGTCATCAAGCCCTTAAAATATGAAGACTACGAATCGAAACTTCATAAAGTGTTGGATTACTGGACCATCAATGAACTGGTAAAAGCCTAACAAAAAATGGTGTTTCACAACATAAATTAGACTAAAAGTCTTCCTTTTCCTACTTTTATTCCCAAACATAGGCATTATGAAGGGCATTATTTTTACTGAATTCTTGGAATTGGTGGAATCCCAGTTTGGATTGGAAACATTGGATAACATCATCGAAAATTCAGATCTACCCTCTGAAGGCATCTACACTTCGGTTGGTACCTATGATTTTAATGAAATGGTGTCCTTGATCAACCATTTGAGTGAAGAAGTCAATATCCCTGCCGATGATCTTATCTATGCGTTTGGCCTATTTCTTTTTGACAGTCTGGGCAAGGCCCATCCTGAAGTAATCGAAAGCTATAACGAACCTTTGGGCCTTTTGTATTCGATCGAAGATCATATTCATGTTCACGTGAAGAAACTTTATCCCGACGCAGAATTGCCCACCTTTAAAATTTTGGACAGAACCGACTCCTCACTATCCATGATCTATTCTTCTTCCCGTGGACTTTATCGCTTGGCCCACGGTTTAATGGAAAAAACATTTGAACATTTTAATGGAAGTGCGACCATTACCTATGAACTCCTGAAAGAGGATGGCACCGAAGTTAAATTTGACATCGTCCAGAATGGATAGCAAGGAAGTTGCAATTTTAAAAAGAAGCCTGGAACGCCAAAAAAAAGCGCGATTACAGGCAGAAAAAATCTTGGAACAAAAATCCAAGGAACTCTACGACGCCACCTTTCACTTAAAAGAAGCCAATAACAAGTTAGAAAACCTGCTCTTTGAAAAAACCTCGGAGTTGGAGGGTGTTTTTATCAATATCATCGACCCCTATGTAGTCATGGACCTCCAGTACAACGTCATTAACATGAATTTATCTGCGAAAGAATTTTTGGGCTATGACCATTCAAAGGAAAGGATTAACCTAGCTGCTCTGGTACATGCCGACTATGTGCAATATACCTTGGAATCTTTTAAGTCATTGCTCGAGGTAGGTACTCTGAAAAATTACAATGCCAAAATAATTACCAAATACACTACTGAAAGATGGGTCCAAATTAATGCAAGCCTTATTTATGATTCAAATCGGAAGCCCATTGCGGCTCAGGGGATCATACGGGACATCAGTCAGGAAACCGAAATCAAAGTGTTATTGGCGGAACAAAAGAAACAATTGGACATCATTGTGGAAAATTCGCCTTTGGGCATCGTCTTAACCGTGAAAGACGAAATCATAAAGGTAAATAAGGCGTTTGAGCGACTGCTGGGTTATTCCGAAAAAGAATTGAAAAGGCTTGGGGTCAGCGCTATTTCAAGTAGGGAACATCAAGAAGAAACCAAGGTGCTCATGGAAAAAATGAATGCGGGAAGTCTCGATCATTTTTCGATCATCAAAAAATATTGGCATAAAAATGGAAATTCCCTTCTCGCCAAAACCTCTGTGAGTGCCGTTAAGGATCAAAAAGGCAAAGTCGAATACGAAGTAGCATTGGTAGAAGATATCACCAAACAAATAGAAGCTGAGGAACGATTGAAGGGTTCCGAGAATAGATTGGCCACCCTCATTTTGAACCTGCAGACCGGCGTGCTTTTGGAAGACGAGAACCGCAAGATCGCCTTGACCAATCAAATGTTCTGTGATTTGTTCCAAATCCCCACGTCACCGGATTCCCTCCATGGCATGGATTGCAGCAATGCGGCCCAACAAAATATGGCCCACTTCAAAAACCCTAAAGCATTTGTTTCAAGGATCGATAAATTATTAAAAGATAAAAAAGTGGTTCTGTCGGATGAATTGGAAATGATCGATGGTCGCATCCTCGAGCGCGATTACATTCCCATTTTTAACAATGGCAAATACAAGGGCCATTTATGGACCTATAACGACGTGACCCTGAGGAAAAATTACAAAATGAATCTTGAGATTCAAAAAGAGAAGTACAGCAGCATCATTGCCAACATGAACCTCGGACTATTGGAAGTGGATCAAAACGACATCATTCAAATGGCCAACCTGAGCTTTACCAAGATGAGCGGTTTTTCGGAGCAGGAACTTATAGGTCAGAAGGCCAGGGAACTTTTAAATGTCGCTGAAATGGAACTTTTGCAAGAAAAGGACAATAAACGGTTGAAGGGCGAATCGGACTCCTATGAAATACAAATCAAGCATAAAGATGGAAGTTCCCGGCACTGGTTGATCAGTGGGGCGCCGAGGTATAATGAAGCTGGAATCATCATTGGTTCGATTGGAATACATTTGGATATCACTGAACAAAAGCAATTGGAACTGCAAAAAGAAAAACTGCTTCGAGAATTGGAGACCAGCAATCAAGGACTTCAGGAATACGCCCACATTGTTTCCCATGATCTGAAGTCACCCCTTAGAGCCGTAAGTGCATTGGCTACATGGCTACACGAAGATTATATCAACATTCTTGATGATAACGGCCTTTTCAATTTGCAACAAATGCAGGAAAAAATTGAAGGGATGGACCGATTGATCGATGGCGTTCTCAAATATTCCAGCATCAACGACAATACATTGGAACATACCAAGGTGAACCTTAACGGGGTGGTCAATGAAATAAGGGAAATCATCTTCATACCAGACAATGTCGACATTGTTATCATGAACCCCTTGCCCACCCTTATAGCAGATAAAACAAAAATGCACCAGTTGTTCCAAAATTTGATAAGCAATGCAGTGGTCAATATAGAAAGGTCAAATGGCTTGGTACAAATTTGTTCGCAAGAAGGGAATACCCATTGGCAGTTCAGCATCAAAGATAACGGAGTCGGTATACCCAAAGAATATCACGAAAAGATCTTTCAAATATTTCAGTCGATAGGGCACGGTGAACGGTCCACCGGCATAGGACTCTCGATCGTAAAGAAAATCATTGAGCTATATGAAGGCAAAATTTGGCTGGAGAGTGAAGTCGACAAGGGTACCATATTTCATTTTACCATAAAAAAATAACATGGAAGAACTACCAAATCTAGATTATATTAAAGAGCTGGCCGGGGATGACAAAGATTTTGAACAAAAGTTCATAACCATTATCAAAGAAGAATTTCCATTGGAAAGGCAAATCTACCTCGATCATATTTTAAAGGACGAACCAAGGGCGGCGGCAGAAATTGTACATAAAATAAAGCACAAATTCAATATTTTGGGTTTGGAGGAAGCCTATAGATTTGCAGTTGCCTTTGAAGAGGAACTTCATCTGGGCAACAGGAAAATGGACGAGGATTTTAAAGCTATTTTAAAAAAGATAGAAACCTACTTAAAAACAATTTGATCATGAACTGCATTATTATAGACGATGAAGCCGCCGCTCGGGCCATTGTGGCCCAGCTCTGTTCGAAATTACCTGAAATGGACGTAATCGATGAATTCTCCAGTGCCATAGAGGCCATTAAATTCCTCAACCAGCATACCGTAGATTTGGTTTTTCTTGATATCCATATACCCGGATTTTCCGGATTCGATTTTGTACAGACTTTAAAGAACCCTCCAAAAATAGTATTGATCACTTCCGATACCAATTTTGCAATAGCGGCCTATGAATATGAGGCCATTATAGATTATTTGGTAAAACCATTGACCTTTGAACGGTTCGAGAAATCGATCCAAAAGGTAAAAAATTCCCTTGCACGTAAGGTCGTTGATGAAAATAAGGATGGTGATACTGCCCATCTTGGCCAAGAACTTTACATCAATATAGACCGCCGTTTGATCAAATTAAAATACGATGAGATACAACTGATCGAAGCAAAGGGCGATTATATAGATGTGAAGACCGAAAGCAAAACCTATAGGGTACACAATACCTTGAAAAAAATAAAGGAAAAACTGCCGGAACAACTTTTTCTGCAGATTCACCGTTCCTTTATCATCAATTTTACGAAGATCATCGATATTGAGGATAACAGCGTGCTGATCGAAAAGAACGTAATTCCCATCAGCAGATCTAATCGGCCCGAACTAATGCGCAGGCTTAATTTGTTGTAGGTTACCTCTAGAATTTGACATGGCAACCTTGTCATAAAATATTGGCTTTTTGGTCAAAGTCCACCTTAGTTTCAATCCCAATTCGGTGAACTCAAAACCTGCGGCTGTCGCTGAAGCGAGATTGCTGTACTTTCCATAGATATTACCGCTCAGCCGCTTGGTAAATTGGTGTTGTATCCCAACCTCAGCCCTGAATATAGACGTTCGCAGATCCTGTTCTACCTGTTGCAGGCCCATAGCTATACTTGCCACATAGTTCGTACTTTCCGCTAAGTTTCCACGAATATCGGAAAAGAGCTCCATTACGGCATATTTTTCTGGACTGAAATAAACGGTGGGCACTTGGTCTTGAAAAGCGATGTACTGGTAATTGATTCCCAGTTTAAGTGCAGGTTTTCGCAGCATCGTATAATATAAAGAGGTGAACAGTAGGTTACGGGTATTGGCATCAGACTGTTCTGTATACATGAGCTGCGTATACCACCCTAAATTGAAATTGGTGCCCAGATTATAGTTGAGGCCGTAATGGTTCATCACGATTTCCCTTTCGATTAAATCTGCATTAAAATTCTGCACTTCCCGTTGATATCCGAACTCCAAATTCTGAAGTTTATAGGGTTGGGCCATCAATTTTAACTCCAAGACGGGCTGCGTATAGGCTTCTTCCATAAATCGCGCATTGTTCAATCCTACCACGGTCTTCAAATTTGTTTTAGGCAACAGCTTGTACCGCATTCCGGCCAAAATTACATGCGCGTTTGCCCTATTGCCGGTCACGGTATTTTCCGTGGTACGATAACCATAGGATACGGTGGTGACAAATTTTGTCGAGAAGGGTGCGATTGAACTTGTGGTGCTCGAGAAGGCCAAATTATTTCCGTTATCAAACGAATAGGCACCTTGCTGGGTAACACTGGGCGTATGCATATGGTTAAGTTTCTCCAAAAGCCCTATAGCATCTTTTTGGTTCTCAAAAAGATCCAAGGTATGGAAAGTGGCCTGATAGGCCGGAATGATTTGGTCAGCGGCCAAAAGCGCATTTGCCTTACCAAGGTTGCCATCAAAAGAATTGCCATCCTTATTTAAGAGTACGTCATAATTAATTATGCTTCTCTTTGCTTCACCGGTATACATCGACAAGGTAGCTTCAAGAGTGATAAGCCATGGACGACTTGAATATTGCTTTTGCAGATTACCAATCAACTTTCGGGCAGACTTGAACTTTCGGTTCCAAATGAGTGCTTGTCCATAGCGCTCCATGGAACGTTCGGTAAGTTCATCATCTCCAAATCGATTCACCCTCGATTTGGCAAGTTCGGCAATCCGAAGCGCTTCCCGTTCATTTTCCCCAATATGTTCCGCCAAAGCGATACCTATCAAGGCGGTAATTGAATCTTTAGGTGTTATGGCAGAGCGTTGATAGATCACTTTGGCGCTATCTACCTGCTCGGTGAGCAAAAACAGATTGGCCAAATTCAGCAAGGCATCCCGGTCTTGCGGAATATCAATAAATATCTCGTTGAGAAGCTGTTTGGCCTGTTGGTATTGCTGTGCGTTCACGAACTGATTGGCATAGCCTAATTTGATATATTTAGTCGATGTTTTGGCGCTCTCATTGAAAGGCTTCATGGCCCGTGCTTTCATAACCCACTTTAAAGCTTTATCATATTCCTTTAAATTGCTTAAGGTATTCGCATACCCCAGTGCAGCTCCGAAACTATCGGGATAATTCAGTACCAATTCGGCATACAACGGTTTGGCAACTTCGTACTGTCTATCCCATAAAAACGATTCGTTGTAATTGATCTGAATTTCAAAATCCCCAGGGTACTTTTTCAGCAAACTTGCAAAAAGAGCGTTGGCTTCCATGGGTCGACCGTTTAACCCTACAGCCCTTCCGTAGCAGATCTGTGCGGTCCTGTCATCGGGATAGGATTTTAAATAGGTTCCGAAAAAAGCCTCTGCATTTTCGAAAGAACCAGACTCCAACATTTTAAAACCGGATTGCAATGATTCCTGGGCGGTCATTGAGAACGCATAAATGGAGAGTAGGCTAAAAAGATAAAATCGTTTCATCGATTAAGTAAGATTATTACTACAAATACATAACGAAAGCTTGCTGTATTTATTAGTGGATTTTTGGTTCAGTAAAGGTAACATGGGCTTTCCCAATCCGGAAGTACGATTAATGCCACTCGTCTACAGCAATCGACCGTCTACCTAAACCGCCAAATTTAAAACGTCGATCTGGGGGATATTTGCTGCATCAATCGAATGACGTTCGACCAAAATATGACCACAATGATTGACCGATGAATGAAAAACTGAACACCGTTTTCCTCATATACCATATTGAAACCGCATAAATCCATTATTATGAATGTGCTTAAAATCTCAAGGAAGAAAATTGCCCCTGAACAATTGTTCATGTTCAGTGTATTCTTGGTCAATGGAGGAAATTACCTATATAACCTGGTTTTAGGACGTTTATTAGGTCCCGAAGCGTTTGCGGAGGCAGCTCTTTTGATAACGCTATTGTTGGCCTTGTCTTTTATGGGCATGACTTTCCAGTTGGCGACCGCAAAATTTGCTGTGCTCTTTTCAGGCGAACAATGGGAAGCCTTCTTGGGCACCATCTTCCGACATGCCAGTTTCATTGGATTATTGGCCGGGGCCTTGCTCCTTTTCTTTTCTAATGACCTACAAACCATATTCCAAACCAAATCACCATGGATGTTCAGGGTATTCGGTATTGGTGTTCCATTCTATTTTTTGATGTCGATCAACCGTGGCAAATATCAGGGACAAGTTGATTTTGTAAAACTGTCGATTACCTATCAGACCGAAATGTGGAGTCGATTGCTCATTACTATGGGACTTCTATTGTCTGTACCCTTAGAGCCCTCATTATTGGTTGCGTTGGGCATTGCATTTTCTTTTTTATTCGGATTGATTCCACCGACTGGAAATTCGATTTCCCTTTTCAAATCAAAAACACTGTCAACTGAAAATAAAAAACGCGTTTCCCATTTTATGATGTTGACCGCATGTTATGAATTTACACAGATTATCATCAACAATAGCGATGTACTATTGGTGAAACATTACTTCGACCCTACCCAAGCCGGTTTGTATGCTTCATTGGCCTTGATCGGCCGTGTGGTCTATTTTGTGGCCTGGATGTTCGTAATGCTTTTGCTGCCCAGCGTGGTGCGGAAGCAAAAAGAAGGGAAACCCACAGCGCCTATCCTCTTTAAATATGTGGGCTATATTTCTTTATTGTCCGCTGGGATCATATTGGCCTGCTATCTGTTTCCCGAGTTGATCATTTCTTTGATGTTCGGTGAAGCCTATATCTCCATGGCGGTTTTGTTATGGCAATACGCATTGGCCACTTCGCTTTTTGCCGTCTCAAATATCTTCGCCTATTACTATCTGGCTTTAGACAAATATGTGCCCGTGATATTATCCGGCCTTTTGGGCATGTCCCAAATTGTATTGGTCGTCTTTTTCCATACCAGCCTTGCCATGGTGGTACAAGTACAAATCTTGGCCATGGTGGCCCTATTGGTTGCCCAACTCATCTATTTTGCAAACCAAAAAATGGCCGCATAAGCAAAAAATTGGTTTAACTGAAGATCGCCGCCATTCGTCTACACCTTGTTGCCATCCATCTTGAAACAGAAAATAACAATATGGTTTCGGAGGATATTTGTATCAGAATTAAACCCCATAACAATTAAATCTTAAAATTATGCGATTAGCAATTGTAACGGCCTATCCACCCAGTAAAGTAACCTTGACCGAGTACGGTTACC
>JBATHI010000331.1:0-3656 GCA_049666645.1 Flavobacteriaceae bacterium
TTCCAATACCACCGAATTTACCATAGATCCGTATGCCCCTTTGACTTTGACCGCAGAAAAAACAGGTCCTAATGAGCTGACGGCCATGGCATCGGGCGGCTATGGTGGCTATGAGTACTTCTTCCAAGGCCAGTCACAAGGCACCGATAACGTTTACCTTACCAATGTCAGTGGCAATGTTGAGGTGCGGGTGGTCGATCGTAACGGATGTGTGGCCGTGGTCATGATACCGTTTGAATTTACCGGAATGCTCGAATTACCCAATTTCTTTACCCCGGATGGCAATGGCGAAAACGACCTATGGATGATTACCGGCAGGGATTTCTTCCCTTATATTGAAATTAAGATATATGATCGCTATGGAAGGGTAGTGGCCATCTTAGATCAGGTTACCAACTGGGACGGTACTTATGAAGGAAAAGAACTGCCAAGCGGCGATTATTGGTATGTGGTCAACCAAAACGATGCCAGGAACACACGCTTCGTGGGCCATTTTACATTGTACAGATAAGGGAAACCGTAAATAGTTCCATATAAAGGGATGTCAAAAAAATTGACATCCCTTTTTTGTTTGATGTGTTTCTATCGTGCCTGCTCCAATGGCTTGGACAAAAGGCGTCGTTTCAATAGCATCGTTACCGAAATCGCCAGTGCCCTGAGTTTGTTTTTAGGGATTAAAACAAACAATTAAACAATATCTTTGTCTTTTGTTTATCTAAAGACCTATGTGTTACAAGATTTCATTAATGGTAATGCTGGTTGGCGTACAACTTTTGGTCAACGGTTGTGCGGGAGATGCCCCAGCAAGTGCAAAACCAAGCGAATCCGTCTTGAACGAATCAAGTCTGACCGATGACGAGTTACTCGACATGGTTCAACGACAGACCATCGCATACTTCTGGACGGGTGCAGAACCCATTTCGGGCATGGCGCCGGAAAGAATCCATTTAGATGGCATTTATCCCGATAACGACCAAAACATCGTGACTACTGGGGGAACGGGATTTGGACTTATGGCCATTTTGGCAGGCATTGACAGGGGGTTTATCCAAAGAGACCAGGGCATGGGGCGATTTGAACAAATCGTAACTTTTCTGGAAAATGCAGATCGTTTTCATGGGGCCTGGCCCCATTGGCTCGACGGCCCTACCGGAAAAACCAAGCCTTTCAGTCCCAAAGATGATGGTGCCGATTTGGTGGAAACCGCATTTTTGGTACAAGGCCTTTTGACCGTTAAGGAATATCTCGACCCGGCGGAGCAGAGGGAAAGTCTTTTGGCAAACCGTATTCAACAGCTTTGGGAGGCAGTGGAATGGGATTGGTTCACCCAAGGTCAGGAAGTGCTGTATTGGCATTGGTCACCAAACCATCTCTGGGAAATGAATTTCGCGGTGAGAGGGTATAACGAGTGCCTGATCATGTACATCCTTGCAGCGGCATCGCCCACACACCCCATCTCAAAGTCGGTGTATGACCAGGGTTGGGCCCGTGGCGGTGCTATTGGATCGGATACCGATTACTATGGGTTGCCAACGGTTTTGGATCATTACGAAACCAATGATGAAGCGGTAGGGCCACTGTTTTGGGCCCATTATTCCTATTTGGGGCTTGATCCGAAAGGCTTGGAAGATCAGTATGCAGATTATTGGAAGCTGAATGTGAACCATACCTTGATCGATTATCGGTATTGTATCGATAACCCCAAGAATTTTAAGGGCTACGGACCCGTTTGTTGGGGCCTTACCGCCAGCTATTCGGCGAACACGTTTTATGAGGCACACCGGCCCGGGCAGGATGTGGGCGTAATTACCCCAACGGCGGCGCTTTCATCGATGCCCTATACACCAAAGGAGAGTATGGCCTTTCTGCGACATCTCTATCAGGAACATGATTCCTTGATCGGAAAATACGGTCCGTATGATGCCTTCAGCGAAGAATATGAATGGTATTTGCCAAGGTATTTGGCCATTGATCAAGGACCGATCCCGGTGATGATCGAGAATTACAGATCGGGCCTGCTTTGGGGTTTGTTCATGAAGAACCCGGACATCATCAATGGCCTATCAAAACTGGGTTTTACCCGAACACCTTGATTTAATTGACAACTAAAGCACATTCCCAATGAAGTTCCATGTTATCACGTTGATGGTTACCATTCTTTTGCAAGGGTGTGCCGCACAATCGAAATCACAGTTGATCAATGGTTCCATGGAGACCGTGGTCACCGAAAAATTGCGCTATTATCTTTACTATCCCGAAGATTACAAGGTCGACAGTTTAGAACAGTTCCCGTTATTGCTCTTTCTTCATGGAGGCGGAGAGTCGGGTGATAGTCTGGTATCCGTAAAAAGGAACGGTCCGCCAAAACTCATTGCAAGGGGAAAACAATTTCCTTTTTTGATCTTGGCACCGCAAAATCCACATCGAACGAAATGGTGGAACACGGAGGCGGTCGTGCAATTGCTGGATACCATCGTAGCCGACAACCGGGTGGATAAAAAGCGCATCTACTTGACAGGTTTGAGCAGGGGCGGGGGCGCAGCTTGGGAGCTGGCGGTGCAACATCCCGATAAATTTGCGGCCATGGCCGTGGTCTGCGGCATGGCACCGTTGCCCTATGCGGCATGGATCGACAAAAAGATGCCCATTTGGGTGTTTCATGGGGAAGAAGATGAATCGATTCCGATTTCGGAATCCGAAAATATGGTGAAAAGGCTCCTCGGTATGGGTTACCAGGTGCGGTTCACGAGGTATCCCGGCGTGGGCCATGATGCCTGGATTCAAGCCTACGATACCGAAGAACTCTATGAATGGTTCATGGAACAGGCACGAAAAGACTGATAAGAAGGTTTGGGTTTTCTATTTTTTAGGTATTTTGTAGAGATGTAAAGATTTCCTTCCATCAGTCGAATAAAACCCATACCCAATATGAAAGATCTGACCCAATTTCTTATCGTTGTTTTGGCCCTATGCACTTCGGGCAACATAGCTGCCAACCTTGATACAAAGGACAAGGACAAAAAAAAGCCCAGAAACGTAGTTTTTATCCTTACCGACGACCACAGATACGATTATATGGGCTTCACTGGCAAGGTGCCCTGGTTGGAAACGCCCAATATGGACAAGCTGGCGGCGGAAGGGGCCTATCTATCGAATGCTTTCGTAACAACCTCTTTGTGTTCCCCGAGCAGGGCCTCCATATTGACAGGGCAATTTTCCCATACCCATACCATTGTAGACAATCAAGCGCCCGACCCGGGCAATCTGACCTATTTCCCCCAATATCTTCAAAAGGCGGGCTACCAGACGGGTTTCTTTGGTAAATGGCATATGGGAGATCATGGCGACGCACCCCAACCCGGATTTACGCATTGGGAGAGTTTTCCCGGGCAGGGGGTCTATTACAACCCTATCTTGAACATCAACGGAGATCGCGTGGCCTATACCGATTCTACCTATATCACCGATTTATTGACCGAACATGCGGTAGACTGGTTGGAAAAAAGGGATAAAAAGAAACCATTTTTTCTCTATTTATCCCACAAAGCGGTGCATGCGGGCTTTCAGCCGGCACGGCGGCATAAGGGCAGGTACAAGGGGAACAAGATTATGCTTCCGATGACCTATGACCAGACCAAAACAGGGAAGTACCGTGA
>JBATHI010000332.1:0-2415 GCA_049666645.1 Flavobacteriaceae bacterium
GTGCAACAGAGTTTTACCCTTGCCGATGGCACCAGGGTGCTTCCCGATGTGATCATTCACCTGCCCGATGGCAAAAAAATGGTCGTCGATTCAAAGGTCTCGCTTACCGATTATGAACGATATGTGAATTCGGATGATGATGTTTTGAAAGATAAATTTTTGAAAGACCATGTCGGTTCACTGAACAAACATGTAGACCAACTTTCAGCAAAAAAGTACGAAGACCTCTATGAAATGGAAAGCCCGGATTTTGTGCTGATGTTCATCCCCATTGAACCTGCCTTCGCCATAGCGCTCAACAGCGACAGTTCCCTTTACAACAAGGCCTTTGAAAAAAATATTGTTATCGTGACCCCTTCGACATTGTTGGCGACACTCCGCACCATCGATAGCATGTGGAACAACGAAAAACAACAGCGCAACGCCATTGAAATCGCCCGACAGGCAGGAGCCCTTTATGATAAATTTGAAGGCTTTGTCGGTGATCTCACCAAAGTGGGCAAAAAAATGGACGAGGCGAAATCTGAATATAAAGGTGCCATGAACAAATTGGTGGAAGGCCGTGGCAATATCATCAACAGTATAGAAAAATTAAAAAAGATGGGCGCCAAAACAAAAAAATCGCTTCCCGAATCCATTTTGAAGCGTGCCACGGAAGACGATTTCGAAGAAGAACCCAAACTGGAATTATAAAATGAAGAAAATATTGATTTTGGGATTGGCCATTATAGTGGCCCTGTTCTTTGCGGTATATGCCTTTATCTACTATGTGCCCTATAGCGATGGCATCCGTTCGGGAGAATTGATCAAAATCAGCCATAAAGGGGTGCACATCAAAACATGGGAAGGGGAAATCAGCCAGGGGATATCCGGGGCACAGATCTTCACCTTTTCGGTTTTGGACAAGGATCGGGAGGTCATCGAACAATTGAAGGAATTTCAGGGCCGCTACGTAAAACTGCACTACATCGAACGATATGCCACCTTTTCATGGTTGGGCGATACCAAGTATTTCATCACCAAAGTGGAGCAGGAAAAATCGCCCCATTTCAACAATTGATCATGAGAACCTTTAAAAAGGCCCGGGAGTCCCGGATTTCAATCACGGAATTAATGCTGCCCACTCACTCCAATTTTTGGGGGCAAGGTCCATGGGGGCCATATTCCCAATCTGATCGACCAAATCGCCTTTGCCTTTGCTTCCAAAACATTCAAGGCGTTACTGTGTCACCGCCTCGGAAAACCGCATCGATTTTCTACATCACATTGAAATAGGCGAATTGGTGACCTTGAAAGCGTCCGTAAACTACACGGGCACGACCTCCATGGTGGTCGGCGTTCGCGTGGAATCGGAAAATATCACAACGGGCAAAAAAAAAGCATTGCAATTCTTCCTACTTCACCATGGTCGCCAAAAACGAAGAGGGCAACGGCACGGCTGTGCCTGGCCTTTTGGTTGTGGACACACGGGGAGCGTATCCGTAGATTTTTGCGCAGTAAATTCAGAAAGGTGGCCTCGAACCAACGCGACAGCCGGTTCGATGAATCCAATTTTGATGCCATGGCCCACCTCATGCTTTTGGAAGACGAGGATATCAAAGTATCCCTTAAGTGATGTCTTTTGCGGCATCGCTATCCATAAACCAAAGCAAACTTCCTGAATTAGGGGCCACTAAACCGGCGGGTAATTGTTCATATCCGGATTCCCGCTGCAAAATTTGCCGCACTTTCCCTGATTTATTCGCACCCGTGACCAAAAAGGCGACCGTTTTCGCATTGTTGATGACACCTCCCGTAATCGTAATCCGCCGTTGTCCCGAATCGGGATGTGCCGCCACCTCACAATAATTTTTGGAATACCATAGGTCAATTTCATCAGGAAATATAGAGGCCGTATGCCCGTCGTCGCCCAATCCCAGAATTACAAGGTCAAATTGGGGAAGTCCATTTGCAATGGGCAAAGTGTTTTCCAAAACACGGGCATAACGCAACGCTTCCTTGGAAGGCTCATCTTCGCCACGAATTCTATAAATATTGGCCTCCGGTATGTCTATTTTAGAAAATAGGTGGGTTTGGGCCATACGGAAGTTGCTCTCCATATCGGAAGGTTGTACACATCGTTCATCGCCCCAATAAAATTGCACTTTTTCCCAATCTACAAGATGGCCATGGTTTTGGGCCACTTCATCAAAAACGATTTTTGGGGTGCTGCCCCCCGACAGGGCGATATGTACCGTCTGGTTCGAATCGATCAAAGCAGCCAAATAGTCGGCAAATTCCTTGGCAACCCCTATCTTATCTTTTGAGATTTTCAATGTCATGGTCCTTTCAATAAATAGCTTGGAAAATAGGTTTATTTCCTGTTCTGTTATATCAACTTATAATGCAGAAGCCAGGGTCATCGGCCAAGTTTTC
>JBATHI010000333.1:0-1524 GCA_049666645.1 Flavobacteriaceae bacterium
TCCAGCCGTTTCTTGCCGAACATAACCCCGCCGTCGATGCGGTTATCGCAAAACTTGTGCTTCCGATTTCAATTTACACAGACCCGGCAGGCGTCGATATCGCCTTTCGATTTCTAAACTCGGATTCTGCATGGACCTCGCTGGGTACAACGCCACTAACCGAAGCAAACCTGCCGCGTGGTCACTACAAACTTCGCTTCGGTAACGAGATACTGATGGACGCTACTAACCCGGGTGTCACGCTAAACAGTGCGGGTCGTGAGCGGCGTGTGGTGGGTTTGCCCGCTGAACCAATCCCGGACGGAATGGTTTTTGTTCCGGGAGGCAAGTACCGCCTCGGCGCGTGGGGATTCATTGACGACTTCGACCTGGGCGGCTTCTTCATCGATCGCTTTGAAGTCAGCAACCGCGACTATCAGGATTTCGTCGATGCCGGCGGGTACGAAAATCCAGCCTACTGGCAAGATATGATCGATGCATCAGCCGGCACCCTGACCTGGCCGATCATTCGCAAAAGCTTTGTCGATCGCACCGGTCGTGCGGGACCAGGTGGCTGGGAACTTGGCTCTTACCCGGCAGGGGACCAGGCGCTACCCGTCGTTAGCGTTAGCTGGCATGAAGCAAATGCGTATCTTGCGTTTCGCAACAAGAAACTTCCCGGAGTACATCACTGGCTGCGTGCCGCGTTGGGGCCGATGGAATGGAAGTACCCATTCGCGCCGGCACTGGTGCCGCGCAGCAACGTCGGCACGACGAGTCTGTTGCCAGTCGACCGGCAGTCCGATGCAGAGGTCAACGGCACCTACGACATGATCGGCAATGCCGCCGAGTGGACAGCTATGGACAGCTTCGGCGCGAAAGCAGTCATCGGTGCGAGTTTCCGCGACCCGGCATGGGCCTACAACTTTCCGCAACCGATCGACCCGTTCCAGCGCCTGGAAACTACAGGCTTCCGCGGGATGCGCGCATCGACCTTGTCAACGGCAGGTCCATTGCCTGATTTCCAGATGTTCAACGACTTCAGCGGCGCAATTCGACACGTATCAGATGAGACCTTTGCCGGTATCAAGCATTCGTTTGACTACAAAGCCGGAACCGTCAATGCGGAGAGCGTCGTTATAGTTGATGAACAGGAGTTCGAGCATTGGACTCGACGGGAAGTGTTAATACCAACCGGTCGCCCGGACGACCCGCTGCCCGTTCTTCTGTTCATTCCGCGCCGCTATAGCCCACCTTTTCAATCCGTCATTTTCCTGCCACCTGCGGACAGCTGGTCACCCGGCTTTCGCAGCGACTCGATTGCGCTAGAGAATTACCAGATTGATTTCGTCCCTCGCTCTGGGCGCGTCCTGATTTGGCCGGTGTATTCGGGCTCCCATGAACGGTACGACAACTATCATGCGGATTCTGGTTCGGAGCGGTCTTCGCTGGCGACGGAACGAAATCGACGCGTCCGCGACGAGGTCGGTCGCGTGATCGACTACCTCGACAGCGCTACGGAGTTCGATGGCTCGCGGGTTGCAT
>JBATHI010000334.1:0-2230 GCA_049666645.1 Flavobacteriaceae bacterium
TGACTTTCCTCATAGGGCAATACTTTCAGGTAGTCTACCTTGTCGAGATCGAAATTGAAAGAACCCATGAAGGCAGCTTACTTGATAAAATACGGTCCGGCAGAGACCGCTTTCGAAATCAGGGAAGTGCCCAGGCCCGAACCGACCCCTTCGGAGGTGCTGATCAAGGTAACGGCATTCGGACTCAACTTTGCCGACGTGATGGCACGCCTGGGGCTTTATAAAGGCGCACCGCCTTTACCGGCCCTATTGGGCTACGACGTGGTGGGCCGTATCGAAAGCTGCGGGGCCTCGGTTAAAGGTTTAAAGGTGGGCGATCGGGTAACCGCCCTTACCCGTTTTGGGGGGTATGCCGAGTATGCCGTTACCGAGTCCACGGCAGTTCAGGTCATTCCAGACAATATTTCGGCCGGGGTTGCCGTATCCTTGGCCACCCAATACTGTACCGCCTATTATTTATCCCATCAAATGGCAAATCTCCAAGAAAACGACAAAGTGTTGATCCATGCAGCTGCGGGCGGTGTGAGTACCGCATTGACACAAATGGCCCTTCACAAAAAGTGCATTGTTTTTGGCACTTGTGGGTCCCAGAAGAAAATAGATTACTTAGTGAAGAATGGCGTTCAGCATCCCATTAATTATAGAAAATTGGATTTCGAGCAGGAAATAAGGTCCTTGGTGGGCCCCTCGGGCCTCGATGTGGTCTTTGATCCCGTCGGGGGCATATCGGCCAAAAAAGGCTATCGATTGCTCGGTGCCGGGGGCAGGTTGCTCTGCTTTGGGGTTTCCTCGATGAACCAGACCAAGACGATATTTGGTAAATTGAAGGTTTTGGCGCAGTTCGGGATCTATCATCCCCTACAGTTCCTGAGCCAATCGAAAGGAATTATCGGGGTGAACATGCTTACTTTGGCGGTCAGCCATCCCGAAAAAATAAGCAAAGCCATGAAGGCCGTGGTGCAATTGACCCAAGAGGGCGTGCTGAAACCTCATGTCGGGGGCGAATATCCGATCTCAACATTGGCTGAAGCCCATGCCTTTCTGGAATCGCGAGAATCGATGGGAAAGATCGTAGTGACCTGGTAACAAAACCAACGAATGATGAATGGAACGAATTTAGCGGGAAAGGTGGCATTGGTAAGTGGTTCGAGCATGGGCATCGGAAAGTCCATTGCCATGGTACTCGCGGCCGATGGCGCACATGTTGTCATCAATGGCAGGGACAGGCTTAAATTGATGGATACCGAAACCGAACTTAGGTCGATGGGCTTTGAGGTAACCGCCGTGATGGCAGATATTCGTTCTCCCGAGCGTTGCCTTTATTTGGTGCAACAAACCATCGCGATTTATGGACAGGTCGATATTTTGGTCAACAATGCGGCGGTAAGCAGCAGAGGGGCAGTGGCGGAGATGGCCGACAACAACTATAAGGTTTTGTCAGAGACGAATTTTAACGGCTCCGCCCATTTGAGTAAATACGCGATTCCCCATATTAAAAAGACCAAAGGGCATATCATTTTCATAAACAGTGCCGCCGGGTTTCGGGGCATGCCTTTCAACTCGGCCTATTCGGCCTCCAAAATGGCCCAGGCCTCGCTCGCGGAAGCCCTGCGCCTTGAACTATTTGATTTCGGCATACATGTTGGCGTGGTGTTCGTGGGCTTTACCGAGAACGATCCCAAAAAAACCATTTTGGATGTGGATGGTTCGTTGATATTTCTTCCTAAAAGGACCAATATCAATCTGGCCAAACCACAGTCCGTGGCCCGAAGCATCAAACGGATGATCCTTCAAAGAAAAAACACGATAACGCTGACAGCACTCGGTCGCTTCACCGGCTTTGCCACCCGTTACTTGCCCCGTTTCAGCAATTGGTTGCTATGGGTGAACCGGGGGAAAATAAAAAAACAATTTACCCTGATCGGAGGGGAAACGCAGGAGAAAATACTATGGTCACCGGAAAAAGAATATATAGATTGGGGGCCGTCCCATGCCAATCCCAATAAAATGTGCCATCCTTGCCCAAAAGGCATTGGATTGAGATAAGATTATAAGCCCGCAACATTGAAGCTCATTAAGGGAATATCGATTTTGGACTCCATCCGAAGCACAATGTCCCTATGAAATAGTTTGCGGTAAATGCCCCTGTCCTCTCTTTCCAACATAGCCAGGACATCGGCCTTGCTCTCGTCCAAATAACCCTGAAGGGTATCTAGAATGTTATCCGAAT
>JBATHI010000335.1:0-2755 GCA_049666645.1 Flavobacteriaceae bacterium
GCAAAATATGGCGCCGATAGCTTTCAGCCGATCCACACCCCCAAGGAAGATGAGGAATTTTTGTTGAAACCCATGAACTGTCCCCATCATTGCGAAATATTCAACCATAAACCCTTTAGCTACAAGGAGCTTCCCAAAAGGTATGCCGAGTTCGGCACCGTTTATCGATACGAACAAAGCGGGGAACTCCATGGACTGACCAGGGTAAGGGGTTTTACACAAGACGATGCCCATATCTTCTGTACGGCCGACCAGCTGGACCAGGAGTTTAAAAACGTTATCGACCTGTCGCTTTATGTCCTGGGTTCCCTGGGCTTTGAAAACTTCAGGGCCCAGGTATCGGTTAGGGATCTCGATTCCCCCGAAAAATACATCGGATCGGTTGAAAACTGGGAGAAAGCCGAAGCGGCCATCATCAATGCCGCCAAGGAAAAAGGACTTGACTTCGTCATCGAAAGCGGAGAGGCTGCCTTTTATGGCCCTAAGTTGGATTTTATGGTCAAAGATGCCCTTGGAAGGGACTGGCAGCTGGGGACCATACAGGTCGATTACAACTTGCCGGAGCGATTTGACCTGACGTACAAAGGCAGTGATAACGAAATGCACCGTCCAGTAATGATACACCGTGCGCCTTTCGGAAGCATGGAACGTTTTATAGCACTGCTGCTGGAGCATACCGGGGGAAATTTCCCTTTGTGGTTAACACCGCAACAGGCCATAATTCTATCGGTGAGCGAGAAACATGAAAAATATGCCGAAAAAGTTTTAAATTCCCTAGAAAATAACGAAATTCGCGCCCTCATTGACAACCGGAATGAAACCGTAGGCAAAAAAATACGGGAAGCAGAAATGACCAAAATACCATTTATGCTCATTGTGGGGGAAAATGAAGAAGCCAATGGAACCATTTCGGTGCGGAGGCACGGAGGCGCCGATTTGGGGACAATAGGTTTGGAGGATTTTAAGCGCTTGGTCGATACTGAAATAAATAGTACCTTAAAGTCGTTTAAAGCGTAATCATAAGTTTAACTAAAAAGCAGGAGTCATAGCAATACGTAAGAGATTTAGGCCTCAACCAAGAAGGGAAAATAAAAATCCCCATAATATCAATGCCAGAATTTTAGCACCGGAAGTGAGGTTGGTAGGTGATAATGTAGAAGTTGGCGTCTATCCTATTCGCGTTGCACTGGACAAAGCAGAAGAGGCAGGTCTGGATTTGGTGGAGATATCCCCGAATGCAGCGCCACCAGTTTGCAAAATCATCGATTACAAGAAGTTTCTTTATGAACAAAAGAAACGGGAGAAGGTGATGAAGGCGAAAGCTTCAAAGGTAATCGTGAAGGAAATACGATTTGGTCCCAATACCGATGACCATGACTTTGATTTTAAGAAAAAGCATGCAGAGAAGTTTTTAAAGGAAGGCGCCAAATTGAAGGCTTACGTTTTTTTTAAAGGACGATCGATAGTATATAAAGACCAAGGTGAGATTTTATTGTTAAAGCTCGCTTCGGAACTGGAAGAATGGGGCAAAGTAGAACAAATGCCCAAACTGGAGGGGAAAAGGATGACCATGTTCCTGGCACCCAAAACCAAAAAATAAGAGGTCGCATACCACAAGATGGTATCAAAACCAATATAAGGATACGGAACCCTGCCTGCAGCCATTTGCTGGCAGTTTCATCATAAATAAGCAAGTCCCGGTACCTGATTGGAACTTGTGATGGATTGAAAAGTACAAGTGAGATTAATATATAAATAGGAGAAAAAGCCTAAACAGAAAACAAAATCCAGTGCCAAAAAGCGATTCAAGCTAACCGGCTCAGGTAAGATCAAAAGAAAGCACGCTTTTAAGAGTCACATTCTTACAAAGAAATCGAATAAGCGAAAGCTTAACCTTACACACTCGACCTTAGTGCACGAGTCGGATGTCAACAGTATCAAAGAACAATTGCGTTTGAAATAATCGTTCTTTAGGTAATCTAGTATTAACCCTGGAGTGAGGCGATGCCCGACAGAAAGTCAATAGGCATTACAGAAGTGTCAAAAACCGACCGCCCGCTACAAAAAATTTAAAATTATGCCAAGATCAGTAAATGCAGTTGCTTCAAGAGCCAGAAGAAAAAAGGTGATGAAGCAGGCCAAAGGTTTCTTCGGAAGAAGAAAAAATGTCTGGACAGTAGCAAAGAACGCGGTTGAGAAAGCCATGTTATATGCTTACCGCGACCGTAAGACCAAAAAGAGAAATTTCCGTGGATTGTGGATTACCCGTATCAATGCGGGAGCCCGTTTACATGGAATGTCCTACTCCCAGTTCATGGGCAGGATCAAAGCCAACAACATCGATCTTAACCGCAAGGTTCTGGCCGATTTGGCGATGAACCATCCGGATGCATTTAAAGCCATTGCCGAAAAGGTAAAATAATAAAAAACGTAATCTCACTATTGAAAATCCCGCTATTAAAGCGGGATTTTTCTTTTGATGAAAATTGTTTGGAAGGCTGCTGGCAAACCTGAACTGTATCGTTCGAATTATTCTTCCTTGGCAGGCATCTTGTCTTCAATTTCCCTGATTTTGTTCATTGCGTTCAACGCTCCCGGATAATGCATTCTTGCCTTCTGATAGTATGCCAAAGCATTTTCCATATCTCCTTCGTTCAGGTAGTATTCTGCCATTGAATCATAAGAATTATAACCATTGGGCCGCAACTCCACATATTTATCCAAATGTGCTTTGGCTTTGACCTTGTCCCCTTCC
>JBATHI010000336.1:0-5349 GCA_049666645.1 Flavobacteriaceae bacterium
CGCAATGATCAGGGAACTCGTATAATAATTTGCCTGTTCATTGCTCAAAAAGGCCTGCACCGATCGATCATAAACGAAAACAAACAAGATAAACCGGGAAAGGAATATGCCCAAGACCGAAAAAACAACATTTCCTGAAATCCCGATAAAAAAACGTTTGGCCGTAAAAAAATCTTGTCGATATCGGATCAAAAGATATTGGATCCAATAGGCATTTACAAAATATAGGATCAGAGAGAAAATCATGTTCTCATAATACTCCCGCCAGGCTATGGAAAGGCTGAAACCGCCATGGAACTGCCCCATAAAATACAGTATGGCGATCACCACAAAATAGATCAAGGTGCCGATGGCAATGGCCCTGACCAGATGTCTTTTAATATTTTGCATATAATTCTAACGGTTTCCGCAGTTTTGGAGGGCATCTTCGGCCCTTTCCTTTCCCCAGTTCGGATGAAAGGGACGCTCCGGTTTAAAGTTAGCAAAAAGTTGTAAGGCACGCTCCAATTCTTTGCAAAAGGGGGCGGTATCCTGTCTGAAGTACTGGGCCGATCCTATATCCCATGAAGCTTTGGAATAGACTACCCTCGGATTGTCGGGCGCCAGTGTCAGCGCCTTTTGGTAGAGTGCCGCTACCTTCCCCGAATGGGTCATGCCATAGGTGGCACCATCAAAGGCGACCCAGGCCGTGTAGATCATGGCCTGCTGCACCAGTATTTCTGCTTCGTCAGGGGCAATGGCCAAGGCGATATCGATGGTTTCTTGTGCTTTCTCCAGTTTTTGGGTCAATTTTTCCTTATCCGTTTCCCCAAAAGCGCTGATGGTATTGATTTGTGCCACATAATAAAGGGGAAGCCAGTTGTCTTTTTCCACCGTGGAGATGCGCTCAAACATATTCGCCGCCTCAATGGTATTGCCCTCTCCCCATAAAGCAAAAGCCTTCTGCATTCCTTCGTTATAGGAGTCCTGTGCAGTTGTAGACGCAAACATTAGCAACATCGATACTTGGAAAAGGCTTTTCATGATATGTTGACTTTAAGGTTGACGCGCCAAAACTATGGCATCAACCCCGGCCCTTAAAAAGTCTATTGCCGAAGTGTCGATTTTCCTGGATGGATCGTCATGAAATCTGCGAATTCACACCATAAAGGGACAACAAAAAATGACCCTTCCCCAAGATCATCGATCATGACAGGGTGAATTCGGGAAGTTTGATCAGGGCACCGCCTTGCAAAGCCGATTCATGCGCCAGTATGCCCACACAGGTGATATTGGCCGATTGTTTGGCATTGGGATAGGGCGATTGTTTTTTGATCAGCGCATCGACAAAGGCATGCACCAAATGGGGATGCGACCCCCCATGGCCACCGCCCTGGGTGAAAGAAAGGTGTTGGTGTTCTTCCGAATCATAAACGCCCTTGGTGGTGAAATGCTGAATTTCTTTGGGCAATAGCTTCGCGAAATCGGGACATTCCACTTCCTCGGGAATTTCGGGTTCGGGTCTTTTGGCGGTATGCACTACCAACGGACGGCCCTCGATCAAAGGCCATTCCACCGATTTTTTTGATCCATAGACCTCAAAACTTTCACGGTACTGCCGTGCCACATCAAACAACGATCGGTAGACCTGGGCACTCAAATCGGAATTCCGGAATTTGATATGGGTGGTTTCCACCGCAAACGGGGAGTTGTAATGTGCGATAAGCCCTTCCCGTATGGTTCCGGAACCAAAGCAGGAAACGTATTCGGCTTCCCCTCGGGTAAGGCCCAGTACGGGGCCCACACAATGTGTGGCATAGTGCATCGGTGGCAATCCGGGCCAATAATTGGGCCAACCGTCCATATCTTGTTGGTGGCTCGCCTTTAAAAACTGAATTTTGCCCAGTTCCCCCTTTTCATAGAGTTCTTTCATGAACAGGAACTCCCGGGCATAGACCACGGTCTCCATCATCATATAGGTTAGACCGGTTTCCTCGGTCAGCTTGACGATCTCTGCACACTCGGCCACCGTGGTGGCCATGGGCACCGTACAGGCCACATGTTTGCCCGCCTTTAGGGCAAGGATCGATTGCCTTCCGTGGTCTGGAATGGGAGTGTTGATATGTACCGCATCGATTTCCGGATCTTCGAGGAGCGATTCAAAGGAGGTATGGCGTTTATCGATCTTAAAGGCATCGGCCAACGCATTCAGCTTAGCTGCATTGCGCTGTGATACGGCCACAAGCTCGGCATTTGGATGTTTCTGGTAGATGGGGATAAATTCGGCGCCAAAGCCCAATCCCACAATGGCGATCCTTATTTTTTGTGCTGTCATTTTTTTCTGCTTAGGTATGGAACGTATTCTTCAAAAATTTTAGTCCTTCGGTGGCAAATTCATCCTGGCTGTTGGCCAAATTTTTCCAAATGCACACCGCTGCGGCCAATTCCTTGATTTCAGGGGTAAAGCTTTCAATGACAATGGCCCCTTTGTACTCGATTGCCGCGAGTCCGGTTTGAAAATCCTTCCAGGGGGTCAGGCCCGTTCCGGGAATGCCTCTGTGATTTTCCGAAACCTGCACATGGATCAATCTTTTTCCCACGGTTCGAATGGCCTCCGCAATATTTTTCTCCTCAATGGTCATATGGAACCCATCCAATAGCACAGCTGCGGCGGGGTGGTTGATATCGGTCACCAATCGCATCACGTCCTCCGCAGTATTGACCAGATCCGATTCGAACCTGTTCAATGGCTCAATGGCGATGGAAAGGCCATGCTGCTGGGCCATTTTACAGACTATCCCCAGGTTCTTGACTGCCCTTTCCCATTCAACCTTTCGCTGCTCTACGGGGACCATTCTCGCCTTGCCCACGGCCGAATACATGGGTCCCGCCAAAAATTTGGACTCCCAAATCGTACAAAATCCGAAACATTTTTCGATATAATCAAAGCAGTTCCCATGAACGGCGGTATCGTCGTGCGTCAAATCCTTGGTGTCGCCAAAAACACCGCATACTACGGCCTGTAAATTATTTTCGATCAGTGCGGCCTTAACGGCGTGGGGATCGATCAGGCCAGGATCTTCCACCGGTATTTCAACCAGATCGAATCCCATGGATTTTATTTTTGGAAACAAGGCAACGGAGGCGGTGGAAAAGGGCGATTGCCATAACCAAGTGCTGACCCCAAACTGCGTTTTGTTCGTCATTATGATGCTTTATTGTTATCCATAAGTATTAAAGCGCGGTGCCCACCACTTTCATCGTTCCCTGCATGATGCGCCAATGTCCCGGAAAGGTACAGATATAAGGATAGATGCCCGGCTCGCTCGGGGCAGTGAACCGCAGCACCACTTTTTCCTCCGGATTGATTATGGCGGTCGCGAACAACACTTCCGGCATCTCCGGAATATAGTCCATTTCCGCCCCTTTGGGATCCGCCGCCAACACATCGGCCGCTGCGCCCACTTTCTCTTTGGCCCCTTTGGCGACGATGACCAGGTTGTGCTGCATAAAATCGGTATTCTCGAAAATAAGTTCCACCGGTTTGCCGGCCTCTACCACAAATTCGGTAATGTCGTATTTCATTTCATTTTTCAAGGTCCTGATATTGATGACCACCGCGCCCTTGGCCATCGTTTCAAGGTCACTGTCCACAGCTCCCAATTGGGTGATGTATTGGTCGACGAAGGATTCGGCCAAGCGATGCCCGTTCAACATCCCTTTTTCACTATCGGCCACAGCGCTTGTACCGGGTTTATAATTGCGGTGTTCCTTAAGAAACGCGCCAATAAAGCCATTGACATTTTTTGACGCGGCCAAATACAGGGCCTGTGAGAGCCATTTGTCTTCCTGAACCTGCCGTTCCTTGCTCAGATCATAGAGTATTTCACCCCATTTGCTTGAAGCATTCCGTTCGGAAAAATAAAGCAGGGCGGCCAATCGAACCCCGGGTTCGCGATCGTGCAATACCTGCGAAAGCATTATCGCCTCGTCTGTTGTGCTATTTTTGGGAAGGATCTGGATGGCCGCTTTGCGAACGGGGGCCGCGCCATGGAACAGTGCTCCTGTGACCACGGCTTCCGCCTCACTGCCCGGCACTACCAAACCGAGGCCTTCCAGGGACCATAATGCGTGCAAGGCCCCTGTATTCATCCCCTCGCCATCCACGGAAGGATCATTGGCCAGGGCATACAATTCGGTCGCCAACGCCTTGTCGCCGTTTTCGATCAACAACCGTTGCGCCGTCATGCGCCAAAACAGGTTATCGTGATGGAGAGCCTCCACCAAGGTTCGGGGCTCATTTTTGTCCAAAACCATCATGGTATCCTTCGACGTTGATTTGGGGACTACCCTCCAGATCCGGCCCCTTGACTTGTCCCTCAAAGGATTTTCATAAGCATTCCCTGGCCCGTTCTGTGCATCGTAGCCGCCCCTTTCCACACTGGGCGTTGGATTATGCTGCACGATGAAATTGTACCAATCCAACACCCAAACGGCGCCATCCGGGCCCACCTTGGCCTCCACCGGAGAAACCCATTCATCGGAACTGGCCAAAAGGTTGCCGCCATCGGCTTCCAAATAGCCGGCACCATTTTCCTCGATTTTTGCAATGTGCACCACCCCGCCCGTAGGTTCGCAGACAAAGGCGACCTTGTTCCAGTAATGGTCCGGAAATGCCCGAGCTGTATAGAAATGATGCCCGGCCGCCGCGGTGAATCCCCCAAATACATCCACCTGCCGCACATTGGCCGTAATGGGCTGCATGGCATAATGTCCGTCGATTTTGGTACTGCCCTGTATCGAAACGCCCTCGATATCCTTGAAATTACGGTTCGGGATGCCCATAAACACGCTATGGGTATTATTGGCCGTGGAAGCAAAAACCGAATTGTCTTCAGTGATGCCCAAGCCCCATGTATTGTTGCTTGTATTGGTGAGGAATTCGAAATTGGAAAGGTCTTGATCGAACCGGTACAGTCCCTGTCTGAATTCATGTTCGGCACCGAAAATCGACCCTTTAAAGCCGGAATAGCCCACTACACCATATATTTTGTTATCGATACCGTTTTGGAGATTGGAAGGGCCCGCATGGGTATCGAAAACGCCCCAACCATCAATGATCACTTCCTTGACATCGGCCTTGTCATCGCCATCGGTGTCTTTTAGAAAAAGGAAATAAGGGGCCTGGGAAACGATGATGCCACCGTTTGAAAAGGCAAAACTGGTGGGAATATTGAGCTTGTCGGCGAAGATCGTGAACTTGTCGGCCTTGCCGTCCCCATCGGTATCCTCGCAGATTTTGATCCGGTCATCGCCCGAACCTTTGTCATCGCGCACGGTATTTGGATAATCGACGGTTTCGATGACCCA
>JBATHI010000337.1:0-2034 GCA_049666645.1 Flavobacteriaceae bacterium
TTGTGAGCATGGATAAAATGGTAGGTAAGGATTTTGAGGAGGGGATGCGAAATTTGAAGTCCAAATTGGAGCATCCCTGATTCCACACACGATTTAATCGTAGTCACTTAAAAAGATATATTATGGATCATAATATGGTAGGTTGGTTCGAGATTCCGGTTACGGACATGCAACGGGCCAAAAAATTTTACGAGAAGGTGTTCGCTATTGCGATATCAATCCATGATCTGGAAGGTTTCAAAATGGGCTGGTTCCCTATGGCACCCGATAAGATGGGAGCTACCGGTTCATTGGTTCAACACGAAATGTATGAGCCAAGTGATAAGGCCGGTGCCCTTTTGTACTTTTCCTGTGCCGATGTGGCCACCGAATTAGGTAGGGTGGTGGCTGCCGGGGGCAAGATTATCCAACCCAAAAAGGAAATAGGGGGAGGTCACGGTTTTATGGGACTGATCCTAGACTCGGAAGGGAACAGACTGGGCCTGCATTCGCAGAAATGAGTTATTCCGCCAACTCCAACAAGGCAATATCAAATTCATTGTCCAACAGCACTTTTCCATTTTTCACTTCAACCTCGGTACCGGAGTAGGTATCGAACAATTTGGTGCCGTCACCAAAAAAACCTTTCACCCAAAGCGATTTCTTGCCTTTGGGGAGTTCTAGGCCCACCACGACTTTGTCCTTAAATTCGTCTTTCACAAAAGACCTGCTAAAAACGTAGGGTTTTGTGGCAAGGCGTTGATGTTTGCCCGCCCCGACGGCCGGATGTTTGCTTCTGAACTGTCCGAGTTTTTTCCAGTGTTGATGTATTTTTTTGGTTTGCGGCAAACTGTCCAGATCGGCCCAATTCATGAACGACCTCAAGGTGGCATCTCCTTCCGTACCGACAATATCAAGACTTCTGGAGGTTTCGTCCCCGTAATAAACCTGTGAGGCACCAGGGGTGAGCAAAAGTACGTTGGCCGCCCTGATGGCCTTTTTCCGCTCCTTGTCATAAGGCTGGCCATCATCATGGGAGCTCAAATAATTCAGCACACTCTTGTCCTTCAATTTTGTGTTCAACAGGGTGCTATATTTGTTGAAGATATCGTCGTAGGGCAATTGTGCGTCTTTTTTCAATTCGAAATTGATCAAACTGGAAAAGCCATTGGAAAAATAATCAACCTTTCGATCGCCAAAGTCGAATTCACGACCTCCGGAAATACCATAATTGTACACTTCCCCCACCATAAAAAAGTCATTGTTGTCCAATACGGCATTGGGATTCCTCTTTTTCCATGTTTCGAAGGCACGTGAAGCCTCCTCGTAAAGTGAACTCCATGCTTTTTCATCCGCGTGCTTTACGGTATCCACCCGAAAGCCATCCACGCCCAGGTCGTTCACATAATCGGCCAACCATTTGATAATATAAAATCGCGGCGCCCTAGGGTAACCGGTCCTTTCAAAAAAAAGCTGCAATTCATCCAGTTCGTTGCTCAACCTGCCTTCCTCTTTCCATTTGGCGAGCAAGGCGTCGGGCAGTTCAACGGCATTGTCGGCTTCGGTCAGGATATCCGGTAGGTTTTTGACCAAAGTACAGGCGGTTGTGTTTTCATAGGTGGTAAACTCACAAACGGGGCCTGTTCTTACCCAATTTTCAGGCCATACAGGATCCAAGTCGGTGACCGGACCGGTATGGTTGAGCACCACGTCCAAAATCACCCGGATGCCCTTATCGTGAGCTGTTTTAACCAAAATCTCCAAATCTTTCTTGGTACCGAAATTCGGGTCCAGGGCAGTCCAGTCCTTGGTCCAATAGCCATGGTATCCATAACTGTTTCCCGTTCCCTCGTCCGTGGCACCATGAATTTGTTCCACAACCGGTGTAAACCAAATGGCATTGATTCCCAGATCCGTAAAATAGCCTTCATCGATTTTTTGCGTGATGCCTTGAATATCCCCGCCCATAAATCCCCTGAGCAGGCCGGTGGGCTCGGCCCTATCGTAGTTTAGATCGTTCTCGGGATTGCCGTTGAAAAATCGATCGGTAAGTAG
>JBATHI010000338.1:0-5197 GCA_049666645.1 Flavobacteriaceae bacterium
TCATACCCCTGTACCAAACGGTCTCCATTGCGAGTACGGTTGGTAAAACTATAGAGCGTGGGCATCTCTACTTCGAAATCGCCAAAAGCCGAAGCCACTTTTTCCATACCGAAAGCTCTATTTTTAAAGCGAATACTGTTAAAAATGGTATCGGAATGTTGAACAACATATTCGCCATCGCCCCCCATCTTAAAGATTAAGATCTCCAATGGGGTCAAAAAGATTTGGTAGCGTTGATGATCTCCGTTTTTCAACTGGTTTTTGATGTCGAGGCCTTCGAACCCGTTTCTTTCGATTCTGCTCTTTTCCAAAATCTTGCCGGGAATGTTCTCGAACAACATTTTATCCAGATCGTCCAAACTATAGGCTACATCGCGCTTAAGATAGGAAAAGGTAGGGATGCGGTTGACCATTACAAAGCTGCCATTGGCCAAATCTGGCGATACATAAATGGTATTGGGTTTCTCGGAAACCGGATAAAGCTTATTGTGCAGATCGATACTGAAAAAACCATCGTCAGGACCAAAGGATTGGTAATCGTTTTGCTTGATCGATTGTTCCAATTTTTCTTTGATCTGTTTCCCTTTTACGGTCGACTTCGACAATAAAGGATTTACGCTATAGCCCATTTGTCGCAAAATTGCGATTACACCCCTTTTACCTGGCAAATGGGCAGCGCCTATGCCCGTAAAGGTCTTTGCCGTACGCACGATCGAATCGAGCCGCTGGGCCATGTTCCGGTTTCGGATAAACAACATGTTTTCGAGATAATGCTCTGTGTACATGCCTTTATCTATAGAATCGAGCAAATTGATGTTTCTATCGCGATAGGCATTCTGCAACAAGGTGGAAAAATCTTGCTGTTGCATTTTTTTCTGTAACCACTCATCGGGTTTTTGTTTCATCGGGTTGAGACTGGCCCTGGCTACCAAGGCCGCCGACTCTTCCAGGTCCTCCAAGGCAAGTACCCGCTTATCGAACTTTTTTCCCGACTGATAGATGAACATGTCGAGGTAGGTCTCTTCCTCAAAATCCTGTGCCTCGTCGTTGCTTCGATACAAAATTCCGTTCACTCGGCTATCGTTGAACGCCAGATGGGATGCCATTTCTTCCCTGCTGGGATTTTTGACCATAAACGGATGGGTATAGAAGCCCTTGATATAGAATCCGTTCCCCCTTGGGCCCATAAAGCCCATCAGTTCATCGTTATCGAGCCAAGTACCGGGGTCGGACTCCAAGGCCACTACCTCACTTTGATCGAGTGCTTCATAAAAAACATCATCGAGCCGAAATGCAATGCGTTTGCTCACATGCATGGTGCCATAGAGGTAGGAACTTTCGGCCAGGCCGTTCCCAGAAATTTCCCAAAGCAGGCTATGCGCCTCTTGGGCCGAAACGGCAAGGCCAAAAAAAAGCATGAGGAGGGAAACTGACTTAGGCATCAATAGGATTCATTCTTTTTGATATTGAAATGGGTGCCCTACAAGGGCCTATTGTTGTTTTGAATTTGGAATTTTTTATGGTTCCAAAAAATTAAGGTCCTTTTTATAACGGTTTTTTTGACAGCATATTTTTTCCTTCCGGTATATTTTTTAGGTATATCCGGTTATGGGGCAAACTTTCTGGATAATTTCGCTGCAAAAAAGTGATCAATTGCTCCCGCACGTGCACCCGTAAATCCCATGCGGCAGAAGCATCCTTGGCGCTCATCAAGGCCCTGACTTCCACATGCCCGGCCTTGTTATCGGTCACTTGTATGTTTTGTACTTGGCCGTCCCAAAGATCGGTAGCCTCCAATATTCTCCCAAGTTCAATTCGCAAGGCTTCAAAGGGCACCTGATAGTCGGTATAGAGCATTACCGATCCCACAAGGTCGGCTGAGCTCTTTGTCCAGTTTTGGAAAGGCTGCTCGATAAAGTAGGTCGTGGGAACCACCAACCTGCGTTTATCCCAAATCTTGATCACCACATAGGTAAGCGTAATTTCCTCGATCCGGCCCCATTCCCCTTCAACGATAACCACATCATCCAATTTGATGGGTTGTGCAATGGCAATCTGAATTCCGGCCAGGATGGTGCCGATCATTTTTTGGGCCGAGAATCCGATGATGATGCCCGCAACCCCTGCAGATGCAAATATGCTCAACCCTATTTCCCGAATGCCCTCGAAACTCATTAAAGCCGATCCCATGGCGATGATCACCACGACAAAAATGGCGATCCGTTCCAAAATATTGAATTGGGTAGCCACTTTTCGCGCTTTCAGGTTGTCGCTCTCATCTACATCATAGCGGTCCATGATACGGCGCTTGGTAATTTTGAGCAGATTGATCACCAGCCATGTACAGGCAAAAATGAAGATCAGGGTGCTTGCCTTCCTGAACCAGTAGCCATAATCTTCCAGACCGAGCAATTCACGCAATGAAGCCACCCTGAGCAGAATGGAACCCAATATCAAGAGCAGGGGTGAACTGATTCTTTTTACCGCACTGAGCGGTATCAGGTATTTCGGATTTTTCCCATAACGGTTCAAAATGTTGAGCAACAAGGCATAGCACAATAAAAGTCCCACGACGGTAGCGATTACGATGATCAGGGAGCTATTGGTTTCGGTGAAAAAATTTTTCAACATACCTTACTTTTTGGATGAGTATACAAAAATTTTAAAAACCAAGGCCCAGAATGGCTTAAAAAAGGCCAAGATTGATTGGCTCTATGGCAGCATCGATAAAGTTATGGCCGTTGTCCATCGCTATATTGTCTGCAAGGCGTATTTTTACGGGCGGTTAAAAAATGTAGGGCGCAAGACCCCTAGCCGTCAACATTTGCGTTATGAAAGGAATACTACTCGTAAATCTAGGATCTCCAGACAGTCCCACCGCCAAGGACGTAAAGCCCTATCTCGACGAATTTTTGATGGACGAACGGGTAATCGATGTGCCCAGGATATTACGCAACCTTCTGGTACGGGGCATCATCCTGCAAACCCGGCCGAAGAAATCTGCAAAGGCATATGCCAGGATATGGTGGGAAGAGGGTTCGCCGCTGGTCGTACTGTCGCAACGTTTCACCAATAAACTGAGCCAACATACTTCCATGCCCGTGGCCCTTGGCATGCGTTATGGTTCGATGAGCATTAAAAATGCCCTTCAAGAGTTGAAGAATCAAGGCGTAAACGAGGTTCTGCTGGTTCCCCTCTATCCACACTATGCCATGTCGAGCTATGAGACTGTGGTGGTTAAAACATTGGAAGACCAACAGAAACACTTTCCGGAAATGCAAGTCACCACGATGCCTGCCTTTTATAAAAACAAGGAATACATCCGGGTATTGTCGGAAAGCATAGCCCAGGGCTTAAAGGATTTCGATTATGATCACGTACTGTTTTCATACCACGGCATCCCTGAACGGCACATTCGAAAGAGCGATCCAACCCGTTTTCATTGCAAGATCGATGGAAGATGTTGCAGCATCAATTCTGTGGCACACTATACCTGTTACCGCCACCAGGTTTACGAAACAACCGAATTGGTAAAGGCCCATTTAGGCCTTCCTGAAGAACAGGTAAGTTCCTCTTTCCAGTCACGTCTTGCAGGGGATCCATGGTTGAAACCCTATACCGATTTTGAATTTGAACGCTTGGCGAAAGCGGGCAAAAAGAATCTGGCGGTGGTCACGGCAGCCTTTGTGAGCGACTGTTTGGAAACCCTGGAAGAGATCGCGATGGAAGGCAAAGAACAGTTCGAAGAAGCGGGTGGTGAACACTATAAGCATATTCCTTGTCTCAACGATAGCGACGATTGGGTAGCCGTGATGGCTGCCTGGGTAAACGAATGGCAGGCCAGTGGCTCCTTGCCCGCATAATTTGGATTTTGGCAATGTGATGCTATGGCCTTTGTCACTTTGGTCAGTGTTGGAAACAAGCCTGTTAAGGGAACATTAAATAGTATGGCCGCACCCGAAATCGCCATAGATTTGAAAACCCTGTATGGAAAAGCGTAACAGTTAATGGCAAAAGTATCCGCAGAGCAATTGGGCTCGGAACCCATAGGTCAACTCTTGATCAAACAGGCCGTGCCGGCCAGTATCGGCATTTTGGTGATGTCGCTCAACGTTCTTGTCGATTCCATTTTTGTAGGCAATTGGATCGGGTCCATAGCCATAGCCGCCATCAACGTGGTACTTCCCGTTTCATTCTTCATCGGTGCCCTGGGAATGGCCATCGGTATCGGGGGCTCAAGCATCATATCGCGTGCCTTGGGCGCCGACAACAAACCAAAAGCCCTCAAAACCTTCGGCAACCAGATCACATTGACACTTTTGGTCACCATAAGCATGGTAGCATTGGGGCTCTATTATGTCAATGACCTTATCCCCGCTTCGGGGGCAAGGGAGCCATTTTCGAACCTGCCAAAATATACTATACCATAGTGCTCTATGGGGTGCCCTTTTTAGCGCTTTGCATGATGGGCAATACCGTGATACGTGCCGAAGGGAAGCCCAAATTCGCCATGATCGCCATGATCATTCCATCGGTGGGGAATTTATTGATGGACTATATTTTCATCAACGTAATGGATTGGGGCATGGAGGGCGCCGCTTGGGCGACCACCATAAGCTATCTGCTGTGCTTTGGATATCTCTTTTATTTTTTTCTCTCAAAGCACTCCGAGCTCAAACTGAACGCAACGCATTTCGGACTCGATGGGCCTATTTTAAAAGAAATCGGTTCTTTGGGTTTCGTGACCTTGGCCCGCCAGGCCTTGGTGAGTTTGGTTTACCTGCTCATGAACAACATCCTTTTCGATCTTGGCGGTGAGGCCTCGATAGCCGTGTACGCAATTATCGGACGCATGTTGATGTTCGCACTGTTCCCCGTTTTCGGAGTGACGCAGGGTTTCTTGCCCATTGCCGGATTCAACTACGGTGCGGGTAAATACCCCAGGGTAAGGGAGTCGATCAATACGGCAATCAAGTACGCCGCGATCCTGGCCAGTATCGTCTTTGTGGGCCTCTTTATTTTTCCGGGAGAAATTGCATCGCTTTTTTTGAGCGACAACCCGGGACTCTCGCCCCATGACCTGGCCGTGAATGCCTTTGTGATGCAACATACCCCCGCCGCGATGCGATGGGTGTTCGCTGCCACGCCCATCATAGCGCTTCAACTGATCGGCGCGGCCTATTTCCAGGCCGTGGGA
>JBATHI010000339.1:0-1679 GCA_049666645.1 Flavobacteriaceae bacterium
CAATAATACTATTGGGATTTTTACTAATCGCATTTCAAAGCCTGGCTCAAAAAGAAATTACCGTAATAACGAATACCAAGGAAGTTGGAAAGAATTTGTTAACCGGTGAACCAGTAAGAGCAAACGAATTGACTTTTCCAGACAGGATTCACGATTTCCAAATAGATACCGTCAACAATTATCTAACAATCCAACTAAGGGGTCTTAGCAAAAACGGCAAATGGTTGGAAAATAAAGGTAGTGTTGTTCGATATGATACTGACGAAAGAAGAGTTCTTTGGTCTGAAAAAATTGCTTTTCAATTAGCAAGCATTGAACAATTCGGAAGTTTTACGCTTCACACAACAGGTGGAAAAAGTTTCTGTTTAAATAACGAAACTGGCGAACAACTTTGGGAGGTTAAAAACTCTCTACTATTCGCTGATCCTGTAGCCAAAATTGGGCTAGGGTATAAACTCCAAGCTTCAAAAGGAAAAGAGAATATTCTTGAAGGAATCGACCTTACTAATGGTCAACCCATTTGGCAAAGAGAAATTAGTCGAGAGTATAGTTGGAACGATATATTTTACTTGAACGACTCAACGCTATTAATAGGAGCTTCTGGACTTCATACTTTGAATATCTTCGATGGAACGGGCTGGGATTATACTACTGTAACGGGAAAAAAGGATTATACGGCATCCGCAATTGGAACTGGGATGGGAATTGCAGCAGGGCTGCTCACAGGAACGTATGCGGCATCAACTGGTCACAATCTGGTAAGAGACGTTGTTTCCAATGTAATTATTGATAGTTTGAATATCTATTTCGCTTCCAAAGAACACTTGGTGAAACTCAACAGAGAAGGTAAGGCAATCTGGCAAAAATCTCTTCCAAGTGATTTAACTAGTAAATCAAGGATTTTTAAATCGGGTGAAAATTTAATAATGGTGAACAGAGGATACGCATATATGGGATATAGGCAATTGGACTTTGGAACTCCATTTATAGCCTCTTTTGATATTTCTTCCGGTGATCAGAATTATTTGGTTACCGTTTCAAACGAGAAAAAGGAAATCATCAAAGGATTGGATCAAAATGATGACTCGCTATTCTATGTATACAACGACCATGTTTCAAAATACGCTATCAGCGATGGACAACAGATTATTGATCAATCTTTCAATATTGAAGAATTTGGAGAACTTAATTATTTTATGGGTGACCAAGTTTTTATCCAGAGAGACTCTTTGTTTCTAAGTTTGCCTCAAATGGATTCTTCTAAACATTACCTCTACACCAATAGCGGAACCGTATTAATCCTAAATTCAAACCTGGAAATAGAGAATAAAATTGAAGCGGAAGATTTTTACATTTTTTATCTGAACAAGAATGATAAGAAATTTATAGCCAAAGGCAACCAAACATATGTGATTGACACAAACGGCAACAAAGTTGCTGAATTTTTAGCTTCGAGCAAATCAACTTTCTTGAACGGAAAACTCTATGACACCCAAGAATTGAGCTTCTTAGAAATAGATATAAAAGAAATAATAAAATAACAAACCCTAACAATGGTATAAAACATAAGGCGGATAAGGGTTTTCAAAAGGATTGGATTCTTACCAGGCTTTGTCTCAACGACCAAGAACGCAGCGGAGCAAAGTGCTGCAAGCCCCAAATCCTTACCGAGCTAATAC
>JBATHI010000340.1:0-1713 GCA_049666645.1 Flavobacteriaceae bacterium
TAATGTCCAATCTAAGGCTGAGTTCTTTTAATTGATCTTCATCTATGGGAGCCGGGGCATCGATCATTACGTCACGCCCACTATTGTTCTTGGGGAAGGCGATGAAATCGCGAATGGTTTCCTGACCGCCCAAAATAGCGACCAAACGATCCAACCCGAATGCAATGCCACCGTGGGGCGGTGCCCCGTATTGGAACGCGTCCATCAAGAAACCAAACTGTGCCTGGGCCTGGGCGGGTGTAAAGCCCAAATGCCTGAACATGGTGCTTTGGACTTCCTTGTCGTGGATACGGATCGATCCCCCGCCTATCTCGTTCCCGTTCAGTACCAGATCGTATGCATTGGCCCGTACCGCTCCCGGATCACTGTCCAATAACTCAAGTTGTCCAGGTTTTGGGGAGGTAAAGGGGTGGTGCATCGCATGATAATGGCCTGTTTCCTCATCCAGCTCCAAGAGCGGGAAATCAACCACCCACAATGGGGCAAATTCGTTGGACTTCCGCAGTCCCAATCGGCCCGCCATCTCCATACGCAATGCGCTCAATTGGGTTCTGGTCTTTTGGGCATCGCCCGAAAGGATGCATATGAGGTCTCCCTTTTGGGCGCCGGTGGCCTTGGCCCATTTGGCCAAATCGGCTTCCCCGTAAAACTTGTCCACGGAGGATTTGTGGCTGCCGTCTTCGTTGCATCTCACATACACCATTCCCTTGGCCCCGATCTGTGGTCTGCGAAGCCAATCGACCAGGGCATCCACTTCCTTTCTGGTGTAGGAAGCGGCACCGGGGACCGCTATGCCCACCACAAGTTCGGCCTCGTTGAAGACTGAAAAATCTTTGTGTTGGGCCCATTGGGTGAGTTCGCCGAATTCCATCCCAAAACGGATGTCGGGCTTATCATTGCCATATTTCTCCATCGCCTCGTCATAGGTCATCCTGGGAAAACGGTCTATCTGAACCCCATTGATCTCTTTTAAAAGGTGTTTGGTCAGCCCTTCAAATGCATTTAGGATATCCTCTTGCTCCACAAAGGCCATTTCACAGTCGATCTGGGTAAATTCGGGTTGCCTGTCTGCCCTTAGATCTTCATCCCTGAAACACTTTACGATCTGAAAATATTTGTCCAATCCCCCGACCATCAACAATTGTTTGAACGTCTGTGGCGATTGTGGAAGGGCATAAAACTGGCCAGCGTTCATTCGGCTGGGCACCACGAAGTCGCGGGCGCCCTCAGGGGTAGATTTGATCAGATAAGGGGTTTCGACCTCTATAAAACCTTCTGCCGACAGATACTTGCGTACCTCCATGGCCACTTTGCTGCGAAAAATAATATTGTTCCTTATCGGATTCCGGCGAATATCCAAGTATCGGAATTTCATTCGCAGGTCTTCCCCCCCATCGGTTTCGTTCTCTATGGTAAAAGGCGGTGTTTTGGATACGTTCAAAATCTTGAGTTCGCTCACCAATACCTCTATATTTCCCGTACCAAGATTGGGGTTTTTGGAAGCCCGCTCTATGACCGTACCCCTAATCTGGATTACAAATTCCCTGCCCAGGTCCCTGGCTTGTTCCAGCAAAGCCTTTGAAGAACGGTCTTCATCAAAAACCAATTGGGTGATGCCATATCGATCGCGGAGGTCGACCCACACCACAAATCCTTTGTCACGTGTTTTCTGCACCCAACCCGAAAGGGTCACTTTTTCATCGATGTGCTGTT
>JBATHI010000341.1:0-2578 GCA_049666645.1 Flavobacteriaceae bacterium
GTTGAAAAACCGGAGCGAAGCACTTTCCACCCCGAAGGTATTGTCGCCAAAGGAAACCGTATTGAGGTAGTGCAGGAGGATCTCTTCTTTTGAAAACCGATCTTCCAACCGTTTGGCGATGAACATCTCCTTGATCTTGTCGACCACAAGATTCGTTTTCTTTCTTTCCTTTCTGGGATATAGGTTTTTGGCCAATTGCTGGGTAAGGGTACTGCCGCCGCCTGCCGATTGCTCCTGCAGGAGAACGGTTTTGAAAGCCACCCTGACCAAACTTTGATAGTCGATGCCCGAATGCCTGTAAAACCGTTCATCTTCGATGGCGATCAGCGCTTCGATCAAGGGCTGCGGCAATGCTGAATACCCTATAGGCTGGCGATCGAACAGATAATATTTGCCAATCAGCACACTGTCCGCGGTGTACACTTCGGAGGCCCTCTGGTATCGAAAATTGGAGAGTGCTTCCTTGCTGGGCAATTTGCCCCATGCCCCGGCATAGATGCTGCCCAGCAATAGCAATAGCAGACCTACAATGGCCATCAACCCAAAGAGCGCGTACCTGAGGTTTCGGGTTTTTATCCGCTTGAACAACGATCGTACATCTTTCATCGTTGCAATATCACTATTTAATCACAATGGAAGGGGTTTTTAACAATACCTTAATTTGGCTTTCCCTATTTTTGAAAAAATTGTATTTCATGAAAAAATGGATCGTAATGCTATTGATCTCAGCGCAAATTTCCTATGGGAACGACCTACCTGTCTGGTCGAAAACAGGCCATAGGGCCATAGGGGAAGTGGCCGAAATGCATTTGACCAGAAAAGCCAAAAGGGCCATCGGCGCCCTGTTGGACGAACAGGACTTGGCCACGGTTTCGAATTATGCCGATGAGATCAAGTCAGACCCCCGTTACAAGGCCTACGGTCCCTGGCATTACGTCAATATCCCCGCCGATAAAAAGTATGCCGATGTCGTCGCGGGCCAAGAAGGTAATTTGATACTTGCCATCGAACGATGCATGGCCATCCTCAAAGACAAAAATAGCGCGCGGGAAGATCAGGTGTTTTCCCTCAAAATGCTCGTCCATTTGATCGGGGACCTGCACCAACCCCTGCATGCAGGCCGTTTCGAGGACAAGGGCGGCAATGATATACAGGTACAATGGTTCGGAAAAGGGAGCAATCTGCACCGGGTTTGGGATTCCAATATGATCGATGATTACGGCATGAGCTATACCGAATTGGCCCATACCCTTCCCAGTTTGGAAAAAAGGGAAAGGATAGCCTTTCAGAGCGGGACGGTTTACGACTGGGTCGATGAAGCACAGGCCATCGCCAACCGCATTTATGGTTCGGTCACCGTGGGCGAAAAGCTGGGGTACGATTACAGTTATCGATGGTGGGGCACCGTGTCGTCCCAGTTGCAGAAAGGGGGCCTGCGCTTGGCCAAGGTACTGAATGGGGTTTTCGGATAAGGTGGTAGCTGTTTTCGGACATCTGTTTTAGCGGATTTGGCATACCTTTTGATTAATATATAAGTGGGTTAAGTGCGAGGACATTGTCCATACTTACCATCTGGGCAAAGGCAGTGCTTGGTCGCATTCAACAGGTAACAAGATCGGTTTTACGGCCGATTTTTTTATGCGATGGCACGAAAGGTCAAATTGATACGGGGGGCAACGGGTTTGGCCGTCTTGGCGATCTGGTGCAGCCAGTGGTGCTGGGTGCTGCCCTGCATGAGCAGCAGGCTGCCATGTGCCAGGGGAAGTTTGAGTTTCAGGCTGCGGTCGTGCCTGTGCTTTAAATGGAAAAACCGTTCCTGGCCCAAACTGATGGAGGCGATCACGGGATCGGTGCCCAGTTCCTTTTCATCATCGGCATGCCAGCCGTTGCTGTCCTGCCCGTTCCGGTACAGATTCAACAGACAGCTGGTGAACCGCACCTCGGTATGGGTTTCTATCATCTCTTTTAATTGTAGCAGTTCCTTGGTGAATTCATGGGGGTACATGGTGATGCCCGAATAGGTATAGGGCCTGCCATTGGTGCCATAAAGCGCGGTCAAACGCGGTTGTGCGTATGTTTTTCCAAAAACCTTGATATCGTCTTGCTGCCAGGGCACGGTATCCCGGAACACCTTGAAATAAAGGTTCGCCGCGTCTTTCGACAGAAATTCGGGGAAGTAGCGGATATCGCTGTCCGGCAAATCGAAATGTTGAACGTCTGGGAACAGCCTTGCCATTATTGGAGTACGGTTTTCAGTTGGTTCCGATATTCTGAAGGGTTTTGGCCCGTAAAGGCCTTGAACGATTTATTGAAATGGGAAAAGTTGTTGAACCCGCTCTCAAAACAGACTTCGGTGATGCTCAACGGTTGTTCCGCCAATAATTTGGAGGCATGCACCAAGCGGTATTCGTTCACGAACTGTACAAAGGTCTTGTTCGTGATTTTCTTGAAATACCTGCAAAAGGAAGGGATGGTCATGCTCACCATGTCGGCGATGGTTTCCAGGGGTATTTCCTCCTTGAAATTCGATTTCACGTAATTGAATACGATATTGATCCGGTCGTTGTCCTTCACCTCG
>JBATHI010000342.1:0-6504 GCA_049666645.1 Flavobacteriaceae bacterium
GGCCTAACTTTACCCGTTGATCGGTAGGCCTGGATATGAATCCGCGTTGGCCGATGTTTTCTTCGGATTTAAGATAGCCGATGCTTACCCATGATTCCGTTCCCGGCACAAAGGCCCCGTTCATGCGCATTTCAAAACCATAAACATAGGCCTTGGCATCGTTGTCGGCCCGATATCTTATCCGCACATCTTCCAGGGTATAGGCGTTCACCTGGGTCAGGTGTTTGTAGTAGGCCTCTCCGACCAAGGTGAAGGGTCGGTCCCAAATCGTAAAACTATACTCGTTGCCCAAAACATAATGGATCGATTTTTGTGCTTTGACCCCGGGTACGATGACGCCTTCCCGATTGCGCATTTCCCTGTAAAAGGGAGGTTGTTGGTAAACCCCGCCTGAAATTCTGAAGAGCATGTCGCGTTTCCAATGCGGTTTGAGGGCAAACTGGGCCCGTGGACTGACAATGGTCTGTGCTACTTTTTCGACCCCGGTACCGCTGACCGTCCAGTGCTGTGCCCTCATCCCCAGGTTAAAATAAACATCCATCCGCTGCCATTGCCTTTGGTCGCTGAACTGTACAAAGCCACTGAACCGGTTGGTCTTTGTAAAATTAACTGCCGTAACGGCCTCATAGGCCGCCAACGGGGCTTCAAAGGGTGCTTCGGGCTGGTTGTTGATAAAGCCGGGCAGGGGAGGCCTGACAAAAAATCCCGCGGAGTCGATAAACTCCGATTCGCGCAATTGGTCCCTGATATCCTCATGTGAATATTTGACCCCCCATTCCAAGGCCTTTCCGGCCTTGGTATACTTGCCTTTTTGTTCAAGATTGAAGATCAAAGCGTCCAAATCGTTCCTTGCCCGGTTGAGCGTCGATCCCAAACCCCTTGAAGCCGTAGCTTCACCCAACGTGGCACTGCCAAGATCCGTGTCGACCGGTCCCAGCTGATATTGTGCAAGGACATCGGAATATTCCTCTTCGGTGGCATGGAAAATTGAGGATATAAGCTTCAAGGATACACGATCGTTCAAGGAATAATTGCCTTTGAACGCCGCCATGGCATTGAAAAATCGATTGTTTTCCCGGCCATTGTAGAACACCGTCAATGCGCGCAGGTCGTTCAAGGTGCCAAAATTGGTCTGCCTTTGCAATGGTTCATTTTTATAATCGTTGACCGAAATGTTCCCTAGGAAGTTAAGATTGAACTTGTTCGAAAATCGATAGGTAAGATAGCTTTGAACATCTGCGAAAGACGGATTGAAATTCGTTTGGGTCTCTTGACTCCTAACCAATAGGCCGTTGTTGCGATACCGTATTCCGGTTACCCCGCTAAAATTCCTGTTTTTCGAAATGGTCTCGACGGCTGCGGCGGCCCCTAAAAAACTGGCATCAAGGCTTACTCTGAAGACGGTCGGAGTTTTATAGGTTATATCCAGGACCGAGGATTGTTTATCGCCATATTTGGCTTGAAAGCCCCCTGGCGAAAATTTGAGACCTTGCACCAGATCACTGTTTACGAAACTCAAACCTTCCTGTTGTGCGGATCGGACCAAAAATGGGCGGTAAACTTCTATTTCGTTGACATAGACCAGGTTTTCATCATAGTTGCCCCCCCTTACCGAATATTGGGTACTGAGTTCATTGCTCGAGTTCACTCCGGGCAATAGTTTTAAAACGTTTTCCACCCCTGCATTTGCACCGGGTATTTTTCTCATGATTTCCGGAGCGATCGAGATTACCCCTTCCACTTGTTTTTCCCCGGTCGGGGAAACGGTGACCCCATCGATTTGGGTGACGCTTGTGCGCATCACCGGATTGAATTCATAAGTTTCGTTGGTGGTCAGGATAAGATTCTCCAAAACCACGTCTTTATGGCCTAAATGCGAAAAAGTAATGTTTGTGGGAATATCTGCTGTGATCAGCAACACGTAAAACCCATCGTTGTCGGTAAAGCCACCATGATCTGCGGCAGAAATATTGACTCCTGGGAGGGGCAGATTACGTTCATCCAGCACCAGACCGGTTATGGTTGCCGTCTGTGCACAAGCCAGTCCCAAATGGCATAGGACCAAAAGCGGAAAAAGGAATCTAGCGCAGGTCAATCTATTTATTTTCGATAAAACGTACTTTGAAAGGTGGCGGTGTTACCGACATTATCGGTGACGACTACTTCCAGCTCACAGAGCGTTTTGTCAAGGATATTATCATCGAAGTTATACGTAAGCGTTCCATTCTTCGGTTCGTATTCCATCAGAATCCATTTTCCATTGAGGGTAGCGGAGTACGTATCGATACCGCTCATATCGTCCGAAATCTGGAGACTAAGATAGCGATAGTTGTTCAACCATTGTTTTTCCTTAAAGTTTTTCGGTTGGATTCTGGGTGCCGTGGTATCCCTGGCCAAGGTATACACACCAAGATCACGGGTTCTCGTGGTAAAAGCATTTCCCCTTTTATAAGTGGTCGTATAATCTGGATTTAGTTTTCGATCCAAACGGGCGATGAACAATTGCCCGCGTTCTTCAGGCGTATACTTCGTAACATCAAAAGTGATGGTAAAGTTTTTTTGGGCCGGCACTTTGCTGTTATGGATCGTCACGGTGTCGGTACCTTTTTTTAGGTCGATGTAAAAATCTTCATAGAAGGTGTTCGCTGGAAAATACACTTTGGCCGCGCCCAGATCATAGTTGTTGTTCTTTTTTGCCACCAAATAATCCGCTGTTTTCTCTTCGGTTTCCCTGATCCTCAAGGCCTCGTCTTTGCCTTCAACGGGAATCAACAATTTGGTGGTATTCCCCGCAACATCGGTGACCAGCAGCTCGATGTTATAAGTGAGGCCCTCGCTCACATCAATTTTGCCGTCATTGAAGATCGTATTGTAGATGTTCAGTTGGTTCCCCGGTTTTTTAAAACAGGTCTGGATGCGTTCCCGGTAGGTGCCCATGTGGGCAAAGTCTATCAGCGTATTGATGTACCTGGTTTCGCCAAATGAAAAACTGTCAAAGTCATAATCGCAATACACTTTGCCATTCACGGACATTTGCACCGAATACACCCCGTTTTTATTGGCTGCCAGATCCTGTCTGTCATAGCCCACAAATCCCAGTCCTATAGTGCCATTGGCGCTTACCTTATCCGCAAGGTAAGAACCGTCGGCCTGTCGTGAGAAGCGAAGTTGAGACTTGCCATTGCCCTGGTTGACCTGTGCGTTTTCGGCAAGGGGGTAAATAAATACCTTTTCCAATATTGGATTGGTCGCATCCCTAACCTCTAGTCCGTAAAGAAGCGGGTTGGTCGGTTTTTCAGAAATACTGCTCCTGATCTCGAAGTGCAGATGAGGCCCCGAAGATCCTCCCGTGTTGCCACTGTAGGCGATAAGGCCGCCCTTTTCAACTTTGAGGGCGCCAAGATCCGGAAATACTTCCACCTCATAGGATTTCTTGTCATATTGAAGTTTTTTGACGTAGGCTTCCAGTTCCGGGGAGAATTTTTGAAGGTGCCCATAAACCGAGGTATATCCATTGGGATGTGCGATATACAATACTTTGCCATAGCCCCAATGTGAAATTTTGATTCGCGTGACCATGCCATCGGCAATGGCATAAACTGGCAGACCTTCCCTTTGCTGTGTTTTGATATCTATTCCGGAATGGAAGTGGTTCGATCTCAGTTCACCAAAAGTTCCGGCGAGCACCAGCGGAATGTCCAATGGAGATCTGAATATGTCTTTGGGATAATCTTCCTGACCATGAACCAAAATTGAACCAATAAGCAGTATAGCAATGATAATGTTCTTCATAGTAAAAAAGCGAACCTAATTTTTAAGTGCTGATCACAATTTTGGCGGAGGGCAATGGTGAAATCCATTTTCCGGTCGTTAACATCCCTATAAAAAAAGGATAAATTTAAACAGACCGGGGCAATTATTGGCTTTGATCGGCCAAAACCTTTAAAATAATTGTTGATAGGCTGCACAAACATCGGAATATCGGGGTTTAAAGTAATACTTCAAGAAAACTGCCAAAAGAATTGCTAAGTCTAAGCAGGTATATTAACTTTGTGTAAAGGGTATTGAATTTCGTTTATGAGCGAATTGGTTCAAATTGTTGATTCTCTGGAAAACAAAATTAGCAAGATGCTGCATAAGTTGGACATGTTGCATCTCGCGAACCAAAGGTTGGAAAAGGAACTGGTTTCCATCAAAAGTGAAAAGGAAACCGTGAACAGCTCCGTATCGGAATGGGAAGAGAAATACAACGCGCTCAAACTTGCAAATTCAATGCTAGGCAGTAATACCAATAAAACGGAAGCGAAGCTAAAGATAAACACATTGATCAGGGAATTGGACCATTGTATCGCCCAACTTTCTGAATAATTGGCTTAAATAGTATGTCGGAAAAGCTCAAAATCAAGCTTTCTATTGCAGATAGGGTATATCCCTTAACGATAGATCCAGGCCAAGAAGAGGGACTGAGAAAAGCGGCGAAAAATATTGAGCAACTGGCAAAAAAGTTCGAACAAAGCTATGCCGTTCGCGATAAGCAAGACGTGCTGGCCATGTGCGCCCTTCAATTTGCATCAAAAATTGAACAAAAAAGCATCGAACAAACGGAAGGATCCAGTGAGGCCCTTGAGCGCTTGAAGGCGCTTGACCAGCTGGTGAACACCAAGCTGAGCATAAAGTAAGTTCTTTAACATATATCAAAGTTACTGCCCATATTGGTAATATCTTTTGACAAACTCAACGTTAATTTGTTTAAAAGGGTGAGTTTAGGTCGTAAAAGCATGCCTTGCTTGTACAAGGATCCTTGATCGGTCTGTTAGCCCTAAACCTGTTTATAGGAGTTTGTGCAAAACTTCGCCAATGTGGGCTTTTTTTTAATCAATACTCTCATACAAATGGATTATACACTGATGATCATAGCGGCAATAGCAGGTTTGGCAATAGGCTTTGCGATCGCTAAATTTATGGAGAAGGGCAAGGCCTCAAGAACCATAGCAAATGCCAAGAAGGAAGCGGAGAGCCTGCTCAGCAGCGCCAAAGTGGAAGGTGAAAACATCAAAAAAGACAAAATTTTTCAAGCGAAGGAAAAGTTTTTGGAATTGAAGGCCGAACACGAGAAGGTGATTATCAACAAAGACAAAAAAATCAACGAGGCCGAAAAACGCATACGTGATAAAGAGTCGCAGGTGAGCAGCGAGCTGTCCAAAAGCAAAATATTTAACGAGGAGCTGCAGCGCAAGATAAAAGACACCGAACACCGCAATGAATACCTCGATAAAAAGCAGGCCGAACTAGAAAAGCTTCACAAAAACCAAGTGCAGCAATTGGAGGTCATTTCTGGTCTTTCCGCGGAGGATGCGAAAAGCCAACTGATGGAATCCCTAAAGGAAACAGCGCGCAACGATGCGATGTCGTACATCCAAAATACGGTGGAGGAAGCCAAGCTGACCGCCGAACAGGAAGCCAGGAAAATAGTCATCAATACCATTCAGCGTATCGGGACAGAGGAAGCCGTTGAGAACTGTGTTTCTGTTTTCAATCTTGAATCGGACGATGTCAAAGGGCGTATCATAGGTCGTGAAGGAAGAAACATCAGGGCCTTGGAGGCGGCGACCGGCGTGGAGATCATCGTGGATGATACCCCGGATGCGATCATTCTGTCCTGTTTTGATTCGGTTCGCAGGGAAGTCGCCCGTTTATCCCTGCATAAATTGGTGACCGACGGCAGGATCCACCCCGCCAGGATCGAGGAAATTGTAAAGAAGACCGAAAAACAGATTGAACAGGAGATCGTGGAAGTGGGCAAGCGAACGGTCATCGACCTTGGGATTCACGGATTGCATCCTGAATTGATCAGGGCAGTAGGGCGAATGAAATACCGGTCTTCCTATGGCCAAAACCTTTTGCAGCATTCCAGGGAAGTGGCGAAACTATGCGGAGTGATGGCGGCAGAATTGGGATTGAACCCAAAACTGGCCAAGAGGGCGGGCTTGCTTCACGATATCGGAAAAGTACCCAATACCGAGGCGGAAATCGAAACACCACATGCCATACTCGGCATGCAATGGGCTGAGAAATATGGAGAAAAGCCCGATGTTTGCAATGCGATCGGTGCCCACCACGACGAGATTGAAATGAAAACCTTGATATCGCCCATAGTACAGGTCTGTGACGCGATCAGTGGCGCAAGGCCCGGGGCTAGGCGACAAGTCCTTGACTCCTATATACAACGGCTCAAAGATCTGGAAGATATCGCTTTTGGATTCGGTGGCGTTCAGAAGGCCTATGCCATACAGGCTGGCAGGGAACTGCGAGTTATAGTGGAAAGTGAAATAGTGAGCGATGACAAGGCAGCCGAGCTATCGTTCGAAATCTCCCAAAAAATTCAAACCGATATGACCTATCCAGGTCAGGTAAAGGTTACCGTAATCCGGGAAACCAGAGCGGTAAACGTGGCCAAATAACTTCAGTTGGATCATAAGGGAAAAGGGGCGGTTCAACCGCCCC
>JBATHI010000343.1:0-2108 GCA_049666645.1 Flavobacteriaceae bacterium
CATATAAGCCGTCAAGAAAAATTCCGCTGTTACCACGATTTTGGCCTTCACGTTGCACTTCCGCGGGAGAACGCCATTCAATATGCAACTGTATATCCCCAAATTGCTGTTTGGACTGAATGTTCCCTGTTTTGTCGTTCACCGTCATACTTCCATCTTTGTTCAGGTGCCATTTGGCCGCCGTGCTATCGACTGAGCTGATCCAACCATCCAGGGTACTTCCGTCAAAAAGCACGATGGCATCGCTGGGAGGCATGCCGTTGGCTCCCGGGACGACCTTGGGGACCACGGGCTCGTAAAACTCGGTTTCCTCTGGCGTTGTGGGTTCAGTGCCCATATATTCCTTATAAACGATTACCTCACTATCGATGGGTTCGGATTGCTCAACGGGTTGTTCCTTGGCTTTTTCCTGACAGGAAACCAGGGCAACGGTAACAAATAGGGGAAGCAAATATTTTTTTTTCATGATCATCAAAATTATTGGGTTAACTGAATTCTTATATTGGGTTGGTTATTGTTTTGATAAAAGAATATGCTGATGGAACAGCTTACAGCTCCTTGATTTTAATGTTTCGAAACGATACCATGTCGCCATGATCTTGGAGGCCAATTTTTCCCGTGGGATGCTTTCCAAAATGGTCCCAATCGGCAAATTTTGATTTGGACACCATGGCCGACCATCCGGGATCATTGGTAGGAAAGGTGACGATTTCTTCCCCGTTCAAGGTCACACTGCCCTGATTGGTCTTGTGATTGACCTTGATTACCATGGTATTCCATTCGCCCACCGGTTTGGTGACATCTTTGGAAGGGCCGATCATATCGTACAAGGAACCCGCCTGGTGGGTGGTGCCCACTTTGGCATCGGGATGTTTCTCATTGTCAAGCACCTGTATTTCTGGTCCGGTTTGATAGGCTTCGGGCAAGGAAGGCATTTCCATGACGCCCCAAAAGACACCGCTATTGCCGCCTTCGGAGATGCGCCAATCCAAGGATAGTTCAAAATCGGTAAAGTTCTTTGTGGTGACCAGGTTATAGGCTTCCCCCTTTTTACGGTCTTTTGGGGGATGGAGCACCATTGCCCCGTCTTCCAGTTTCCAGTGGTCTGAAACACCGTCCTTCAGGTACTCTTTCCAACCGTCAAAAGAAGTACCATCGAAGAGGACGGTCCATTCTGCTTCCGGGGTCGGCGTTTCCGCCATGGGCGTCGATTCCGCTACGCTCTCGTCCTTTTCATTTTCAGTTTTGCCCTTGCAGCCCAAAATTAAGGTTGCGAGCAGTGCGGTTATGATGAGTTTTGTCATTGTCGTATGGTATTTTCGGTCACTGGTTCGTAAAAGACTAAATAGGCTTTTGTGCGCTGTTGCCTCGCCAAGGCACTACACCTAAAGGCCCAATATTTTTTTAAGCATGGCCTTATCTATTGCCGCCCCCGCAAAATCATCAAATGTTTTTTCGGTGGCTTCGATAATATGGTCTTGGATAAATATGGCCCCTTCCCTTGCCCCTTGCTCCGGGCTTTTGATACAGCATTCCCATTCCATCACGGCCCATACATCGCAGCCATACTGCGTGAGTTTCGAGAAAATCGTCTTGAAATCGATTTGCCCATCTCCCAAAGAACGATAGCGACCGGCCCTATTGCCCCAGTCGTTATAGCCACCAAAGGCCCCTTTTTTGCCTGTGGGGTTAAATTCCGAATCCTTGACATGGAACGATTTGATGAATTGGTGGTAATGATCGATATAGCTGATGTAATCCAACTGCTGCAAGACAAAATGGCTTGGGTCGTAGAGGATATTGACCCGTTTGTGGTTACCCGTGGCCTTCAGAAAGCGTTCAAAGGTATCCCCGTCATGAAGGTCTTCCCCCGGATGGATCTCATAACAAACATCCACGCCCTCTTTGTCAAAATGATTCAATATGGGCAGCCATCTTTTGGCCAGTTCTTCGAAGCCCATTTCCACTAAACCGGCCGGTCGCTGCGGCCATGGATGCCAGGTATGCCATAACAGTGCCCCGGAGAACGTGGCATGGGCGCCAATGCCCAAGCGCCGGCTCGCGGTCGCCGCTTTCTTCACCACGTCGACGGCCCATTCGGTACGCGC
>JBATHI010000344.1:0-2486 GCA_049666645.1 Flavobacteriaceae bacterium
CAAAGCCATCGGCCCCTCCAAAATAGGGATCTGGCACTTCGCTTGGTTGATTTGGCACTTCCGCCATCAATAGCTTTATTTTGGCTTGATGGGCCGGATTTTGGCTCAAGGTCAGGATTTTTTGGTAGTTGCTTCTGTCCATGACATAGATATGGTCAATTAGTTCCAAATCTTCGGCAACGATCATTCTGCAACCTTGTTGGCCAATGTCGATTCCATATTTGGAAGCTACGGCAATACTTCGTTCATCAGGTATTTTTCCGATATGATAATTGCCCGTACCTGCCGAATCTACCTGCACCAGAGCAGGGGCAACCTTGGCGCGCAAAACGCCTTCGGCAATCGGGGAACGGCAAATATTACCGAGACATACCATTAAAATTTTCGTAACCATAACGCTTTACGAGAATTTCTTGGACAGGTCGTCTATGTATTTTTTGAATTGTTTATCGGTTTCAGCCAGGTTATCTACTGTCTTGCAAGCATGCAGTACGGTGGCGTGATCTCTTTTTCCTATTTGTGACCCAATGCTGGCCAGAGAAGCCTTGGTAAATTTTTTGGCGAAGAACATGGCCAATTGCCTTGCTTGTACAATGTGCCTTTTGCGGGTCTTTGATTGCAAAGTGGCGACATCCATTTCGAAATAATCTGAAACCACTTTCTGGATATAATCGATGGAGACCTCGCGTTTGGTGTTCTTCACAAATTTCTCGACCACCATTTGCGCCAGTTCCAGGGTCACTTCCTTTTTGTTGAAGGAGGATTGTGCGATCAATGAAATGATGGCACCCTCGAGTTCCCTGATGTTGGTCTTGATATGCTTTGCGACGTAATCGACGATTTCATCGGGCATTTCAACCCCATCACGGTATAATTTGTTTTTCAGTATCGATACCCGGGTTTCATAATCAGGGGTCTGCAATTCGGCCGAAAGGCCCCATTTGAAACGCGACAATAGCCTTTGTTCTATGTCTTGCATGTCTACCGGCGCCTTATCGGAGGTCAGGATGACCTGTTTTCCGTTTTGGTGCAGATGGTTGAAGATGTGGAAAAAAACATCTTGGGTACCCGACTTGCCCGAAAGGAACTGTACGTCGTCAATAATCAACACATCGATGAGTTGGTAAAAATGGATGAAGTCGTTTCGGGTGTTCTTCTTGACCGATTCTATATATTGTTGGGTAAACTTTTCCGCGGAAATATAGAGCACTGTGCGCTCCGGATACTTGTCTTTTATCTCTACGCCGATGGCATGGGCCAAATGGGTCTTGCCCAAACCAACGCCACCAAAGATGAGTAAAGGATTGAACGAGGTGCCGCCAGGCTTGTTTGCCACGGCCATCCCGGCGGATCGCGCCAAACGGTTGGAATCCCCTTCCAAAAAATTGTCGAAATTATAATTGGGATTGAGTTGGGATTCTATTTTGATGTTCCTTATGCCCGGAATCACGAAAGGGTTCTTTAGTTCGGGATTTTTTGATTTGATGGGCACATCCATTTCCTGAGGAGTCATATTGCCCCTGTTGGAACTGGGAATTTTTTCCGTAAAGGGCTCCCTATTGCCATAGGTGTTCTCCATTTTGATGATGTACACCAATTTTGCGGTTTCCCCCAACTCCTTGGTGAGTGCTACTTTCAACAACTTCACATAGTGCTCTTCGAGCCACTCATAAAAGAACTTGCTGGGCACTTGTATGCTCAATGCATTTTCGGACAACTTAACGGGCCTGATAGGCTCAAACCATGTTTTGAATGCCTGCGGTTGGATATTATCCCGGATAAAAGCCAAACAATTGTTCCATACGGAATTAGCAGTAACACTCATTCTAAAGTTCTCTTATTTTGTTGGTTAGTATTTTAACTGTCAGTAGGACGAAATCAGGACGGAGCGGACCTGCTTTTCAAAGTGGGACAAATATGTGAACAAAAAAACTAAAAAAAAAATGTATTGCCATTGAATTTCCGATTTTTTTTCACCATGTTCGGTCGTTGATTTGTACTTCTTTAAATATAAATCTTTTAGACCAAAGAATATGGATTTTAATGAAATTTCTTTTCGGGTGCGCTATTCCGAAACCGATCAAATGGGCGTGGTCTATCACGGGAATTATGCGCAATACTTGGAGATGGGAAGGGTAGAGTGGTTAAGGTCGCTTGGAATTTCCTACAAAAGTATGGAAGAAAATGGCATTATGCTTCCCGTAATTTCCCTCCGAATGGATTTCAAAAAATCTGCCACTTATGATGACCTGCTGTTCGTCGGTACCAAGTTAAAAAAGACACCATCCGTAAGAATAGAATTCGACTATAAAATTTATAATGAAGCAAGGGAAATAATGGTCGAGGCGAACACCGTTTTGGTGTTTATCGATATGAACAGCAAACGCCCGATCCGCTGCCCTGAATTTTTGCTCGAAAAAATCAATATGTAGCGGATCACAAGCAATCAATTTTCCACCCCAATGGTCAAATGATCATGTCAACCT
>JBATHI010000345.1:0-2282 GCA_049666645.1 Flavobacteriaceae bacterium
ACTCCACCATACATTCCATTTTTGCAGTTGTTTTCGTAAAAGAAAATCGATGCCATAAGCATCATATTTTCCTGATGTCCGAACAAATTCATTGTCATCCAAAAAACCTTGGCTTTGCGTGGTTATACCTTCAACCTCTTTGAAAAATCCTACTGCGTTAATAAGCCAGCTTGATTTTTGATAGCTGAGACCCAATGAGCTTTGTTTGCCTTGGATTACCGGTTTGTCCATATCGTTGGAAAGTTGCCAACGTCTTTTTTCGACCCCTAGAAAATCATTCTGAAAATTAATGACCTGTGAAGTGTTCTGATGCTTGAATTCTCCCAAAATCTCCAAATTGAAGTTCTCCAAAAATCTTTGGTTAAAACTTAATCGAGGCTCCCAAAGTTGCTTATTGAACTTTGTCAAATAATTGAATCGCAAACCTGCATTCAATGATGTGTTCCCATCTCCGCTGGACCAATCAAACTCGGAGAAAATCCCGTGCGTTCTTAATACATCGCCCACCAATCGACGGAAAATCGGGTCGTCAACATCGTCAAGATTGGTGATTTTGGTTTCCACAAAATGATACCCATTTCGCAAAACAATATTTTCATACAATTCGTTTTGGGCCGCAAATCGAGCGCCGGTTTCAGAAACGATGTTTTCTTGCAAAAATCGTTGGTCTTGTAATACGTTCGCATTTATTGCTTTTAGTTTATAATCCGTTTCATAGACATCAATAGTGGTCTCAAACGTATCATTCCATCTTCGTTGGTAGTATATCCCCCCGGCAATACTGGTTTGGTTGAGTTTACTTTCCCGCACTTCTTCATCACCTGCAATTATGGCACTTTCATTGAAAACAACCTCATTGGCAGTATGGATAAAGTTCAACCTCAAAAAGTCCTTATCGCTAGGTCTATACAATAAGCGCAGGGATGCATCGTAAAAGTCAAATTCGATATCGGAGTTGGTTACCAAGGCGTCATTGGAGGCTATCTCAGTATCTTGGGTGATGCGGTCAAAATATTCTGAATAGGTAGGGGTCTCAAAAAAATCACTGATGGCCTTTCTGGCCGCTACTTGGATTGAGGCATTTTCTCCTATCGGTGCATCAACAAAACCATTGGCATCGATTAGATTGATACCAAGACTTCCCTTGAAACTGGGGTTGATGTTTTTGTCGGTACTCATCGCAATGGTACCGGACACCCCATCGGTAAATTCTACCGATGTGCCATTTTTTTGCAAAGCCACTTTTTGGGTTATTTGCGGATTGTACATGGATATCAACCCAAAGAAATGACCGGATTGGTACATTTTTATATTGTCCCAAAGAATCAGGTTTTGGTCGTTGCTGCCCCCTCTAATGTTAATATTGGAAACTGTCTCATCAATACTATGTATGCCCGGCAATGCCTGAACGGATAGCAATACGTCCTCTTCGACCAATCCCGGAAGAATGGAAAATTGGTCAAAATCCAATTGAAAGGCACCATTGTCCAATTTATCCATGCCTGGTATCAAGTAATGCGAAAGCACAATCTCAGGAAGCTTTTGCTGATCAGCCACCAAATGGATAACCCCACATTTAGAGGTGTTGAAAAACCTTGCCTCCCTTTGTATTGTCCTGTGGCCAAAGTGCCTGATCAGCAACGCATGGGAGGGATCATCTATGGATAACTCAAAAAAACCTTCCTCATTGGCCACGGTACCCGTGCCCTTGTACTGAACCGTTGTATAAGATAGTGGCTCATTGGTGTCCTTATCCCGAATGTAACCGCAAAGCACGGTTGATTTTGCCTTGATGGAAATTTCCTTGTCCGAAAGAAAAACAAAATCCAGCTCCGTAATTTCCTTCAGGTAGTCAATGACCCCCTCTAAATCAGAAATATTCGTTGGTGATTTGATAGAAATGTTCTCAACCAAATCAGAGGCGTAATTGAAACGTATCTGAAAACGGGATTGAAGTTCATTTAAGACGACGTATAATGGCCTGTTTTCATCGGTTTCCTGAGCCGTGAACGGCATATAGTTCAGTATCGCTAAAAGATAAAAAAAACAATATCGTTTACTTTTCACGTGGCTTGACCCTGACTTTATCGGTTTCTAAAATAACATAATCCAAATCCAAAGGGACTGTTATCGATTTCAGGGCATTGTCCAAATTGTCGTGCACAAAACCGCCCGTAAATAGGCGTTTGCCATCCACATTCTCTAAAGTAACTGTTACCCCATACTGCCTTTCCAGTTCAGCAAATACCTCTGCCACATTCAACCTTTGGAAATCACTGACG
>JBATHI010000346.1:0-2764 GCA_049666645.1 Flavobacteriaceae bacterium
TCGTTTTTTAAATCGAGGGCCAAACAGTGTTTTTTCATGCGCAAATAATTTAAGGTATGGGATTGGTATCAATCTTTGGAACGGGGTTTTAAAATCAACTTTCCGAAAACCGAGGGTTTGTGGAAGCTCGATCCCGTGGGTGACCAGGAATAGGCAGCTCGTGGCATGCCATTGTTCTCATCCAAACGGTAAAAATTAATTTTGATGGCGGTTCGGTCGGTAATCTCCTTTGTACGTTCCGTGAGCAGATCCTCAAAAGGCAGCGCGATTTCCACGGTCCACCCCGAATCCCGGTCACCGCGTTGGTTCAGTGTTCCCTGCACTTGTACGGCAGTACGAATTCCCTTAAGGTCCAGGCGAGCCGTTTTGGGCACATCTATATGATTTGGATCGATGATATAGCTGTCAAAAAGCACATTGGCAGGCGAGACCTCGATGTCCACATAATTGTCCGGCACATCATCAACATCGATGAAGACTTCCACCGCCTCTTCTTCCCATAAATGCGCATCCCTTTGGGTAAAGGTGGTCCAAATATCGGGATCGTTGCATTTAAAGGCAAAGTATAGGTTGTTTTCGTCATGGCATACCATGACCGTGGTTGTCAACAGCGGATCCATAACAGCCTTACCGGAACGATTTTCCTTCAAAGTAACGGGTACGGCCGACTGCCACACCGCATCGGTGAACCCACCATCAATCGTTGGTGGCGAATAGGTGAATTCTGCCTTAATTTCCGGTGTCTGTGCGCAAAAATCAAATGGGACGATGACCATCACGCAGAGTAGAAGAAGTCTGTTTTTAAACATTCCTGATATCAATGTATCGCTAAAACGGCAATTCCTGCTCATGAATCGCTGAGCAGTTTTACGGTTGGGGGTTCATCTTCCTCAATTGCCGAAAATCTAGAGATGTTCGGATCTACAAAAAAATTATCGTGCAGATCGTCATTTGCGGTCGAGACTTCCCCGATGATGCAATCCTCGCTTTCCGGATAGAATTCATGATAAATGCCAGGGGTCAACGTAATGCGTTCCCCACTTTCAAGCCGCACAACATCCCCGTGTTCAAATACCGTCAATTCGCCATTGACCTGAAGTTGGAAGGTTCCAGCACCGCGATGATCGGGCGGGCCGTGCCAAACGTGAACGGCTAATTTTCCCTTTCGGCAAATAATGTCTTCCTTCTTTTTGCGGTGCATATGTGCCGGGGTCTTTTGATTTTTTTTGGCGTACATCAATTTTTCGCAATATTCTGGTTCTTCGGCCAAATTGATGAGCACGAGGCCATAATTGGCGAATTCACCCAAACCAAAGTCCGTAATGTCCCATTTCGGTTTAGGCGGCAAGGCCCAGCCATTGGTCAAAAAAACGGCCTCGGCTTCCATGAGGATTTGATTGATTTCGGAGCGTTTCATGCTAAGTCATCAAAAGGAAAAATCTATTTATCCCATCGGGTGAACTGCAATTGACCAATCGATGGGCTTATTTTCTACTTCAACTTCAGGAAATTGGCCACATTGTTATAGTACACCTTTTCGAGGACCTCTCTGGAAAGTGCAATGCCGCGGTTTTTTTGTCCCCTTATCTCCACAGAGTCGGCAGTGCTCAAATATTTCCAAAGCAGCGCATAGTCGGCATCCAGTTCGGCACGTTCTTGATCCAGTTGGGTCGGGGTCAATTCGTCTTGCGGTACATTGTTGCCAAAATCCGATCCGAACATGATGCGGTCTTGGTACTGCTCGAAGAAGCGGTTTACCTTTTCACTGTCCTGTCTCGCCAAATCCCCGAATCTGGCCGCGGTTTCGACGTACATATTGGGGTATTTGTCCAAACGTTCGGCCACCATATCCACATTATGGGACATGCTGCCAAGATGTGCACAAAGTATTTTCAGGTCGGGGTTTTTTTCGATCCAATGGTCCCTTGCGGCAATGATGGTTTCGTAGGAAGGGATTTCAGGGAAATTGTAGGCATGGTATTGGGGATTATTTTCGTAGTAACCGTAGTGGGGGCTGGTGGGGTCAAGTTCCCGCCAGGCCTGTTCAGGTTCGCCGATGTGCGCCATTACCGGGATGTCTTTGCTTTTCAGGAAATCCCAAATGGGCTGTAACCTGGGGTCGTCTATTTGGATGTATTTACCGGAGGCATCCTTGGTGACCATCCCAAAGTTTTTCCAAACTTTTACCATTCTGGCCCCTTCCCCGATTTCCTTGTCGAGCTGTGCGATGATCTTATCGGCATAATCCGGGGCGTCGATTCCAATTCCTATGTAACCCGAACAGAGGTAAAACAATTCAGGTCTGGCTTTGGCAACGGCCAGATAGTTGTCCCAACTTCTGGTTACGCCAACCGAATCTTCGTGGAAAACGTCGACCAGAACGCCTTGCATGTTCCATTTTTTAAATTCTTCGGGTAAGTAGTCACGATCATATTTGTAGTGGGCATGCACATCTATTTTTTTGATCGCCTGCTCATCCATGGCAGCAGCTTTTGCCGCGTCTCCGGTGGTATTTTCCGCTTTCTGTTTGCAGGCCAGAATTCCTAACATGGCCATCATTATGAGTATCCCTTTTTTCATATCGCTTTTATTGGTTTTTATGAATATTTGCTTGGTTTTGTTTTCAATTTGTCGGGTCATGAAGTTAATCAATTTTTTGTTCCCAAAGGCGATCTATTATAAGCCCATTGGCTCCCGATACTTTCATTTAATCATATTTCCGGTCAGGGCTGGCACATCGGCTTATAATGAGCTATCAAATACC
>JBATHI010000347.1:0-2565 GCA_049666645.1 Flavobacteriaceae bacterium
AACGACCATACCGCCGTGGGTGTCGGGGTCTACAGCCAATGGTCGGGGGTCATCCAGGAGTTCGGATTCAACGCCAACTATGCGACTTCGGTGACCTTGGGATCGGACAGCAAACTTACTTTCGGCACCAATGTGACCTATTTCAACCAAGGCCTCGACAAGAACAGGGTGGTGGCGACCGAGAACGACCAACAGATCATGGAGGCCAAAAAGGAAAGCAAGCTGGCCATACAGCCCGGCATCACCCTTTCGCTGGGGAAATTCGATTTCGGGATCTACGCCGAGAACCTCTTCCAGTTCAACCAGACCACCAATGCATTTGCCACCAACTTGAACGACAAGAGCCTCAAGGCCGCCCTTCAATATTCCCATACCTTCATGGCGCAAAGGGGCCTCTTCGCCAATGCCAGGTTGATGCCGCTGTTGCAGGTGGGCCGCAACGCCGACAACAGTCTGTCGTTTGTGGGCGCCGTACTCCTCGACCTGCCCAACTATGGTTGGTTGCAAACGGCCCTTGACGATGAGTACGGCCTCTCGATGGGCTTTGGCTTCAACATCAACAAAAAGATGTCGTTGGGCTATCTCCTGGAGAAGGATTTTATGGAGGATGAAGCCGATTTCGGCTGGAACCACGAACTGTCGCTCGCCTATACCTTTGAAAATTACAGTGCGGGAAGCCGAAATTATGTGGGGGATTCAGACGACCAAAAAATCGACGGCATCATCAGGAACTACGAGGAACAGATCTTGAAACTGCTCGCCGACAAAAACAATGCGGCCAAGAACAAAAGGGAAACCATCGATCCCAATACCATCGACCCCAATACCGTGGCCTATGAAAACCGGATGATCCTGGACGAGTTGATCTTGCGACAGGATTCGCTCGAAATTGCCCGTAACGAACAGTTCGACCAAAGGTTCGAGGCCCTGGTGCGTATTTTGCAAAAGCATATCGAACAGGACGGCGACGGCAACAAACAAGACCATGTGCGCGATCAAAACAGCGTGATGGTGGCCGCGGTGGAGGAGAAGACACCTAAAATGATCAACAAGGCAGAAGACAAAGGCTATGTGAAACTCCCCATCAAGGTGCTCGACCAGTCTGCCATCGTCGGGGTCAAGACCGGCTATTATGTGATCGCCAATGTGTACAAGGAAAAGAAATACCTCAACGCTTTTATGCAGCGTCTGAAAGAGAAGGGGCTGAACGCGAAGCAGTTCTATAACAAGGAAAACGGCCTCTATTATGTTTATTTGGCCGATTATAACTTCAAGGAAGACGCCGAAGTGGCCTATACTTCGAACCTGGGCGGAAAATACCGGGATGAAAAGTGGATTATGCAGGTCGATAATCCCGCGGCCACGGTGGCAAACACTTATGAAGACCAGGACGCTTTCATAAACCGCAACGATTAGCATTTCGGATGGAGTTCCCCTGGGGGAGGCTACCGACCATAAGCTCTAGATCAATGGCCGCTGTTGGAGGCGGGGGAATACGGCATGTGTCGTACATATAGGTCCTGAAAGCTTAAGGTATGTAAAAGCCGACCCCGGGGGTCTTCATAATACCAACCGTTTTGAACAGGGTAACGGCCCGGTGCGGACAGAACGATCAAAATTCGGGGCAAAAAGCGTATGCCACGACATGTGTACATCGGTATCATCATTCACTGCCGTTAGGGGTTAGGGTGCATTTTATCGATGCTTCGGGAGCGCCAAGTGTGCATTTGAACGAAAAAACTTACGCAACGCCAAAGACTGCGTTTTATTTTGTTACATTTAAATTGATACAAGTTGATATTTATTATAAACCCCCAAATCCAACACATTATGAATACCTCCTTCTTCCTCCGGCGTATCCAAAAAAACGACCTTGGTCCCAAAACCAAGTTGAAAACCGACCATCCCCTTCACTTCAACAGGGATGGTATGCCAAGGGTCGGGCCAGGCACGATGCCGCCCAAACCCGGCACGAATTTCAAAGCTGTTCTTACCTCCTGAACGGCCTTCCAAAAGAAGGTGATCCGTTGCCATTTGTTGCCATTTCTTTAAAAAGGGCGTAACCCGTTCTTCTTAAAACAGGCGTCGAATGCATTTCGGTGATGCGGGAGGGTAGGGCCAACGATTACAGCCCATTTTTTTCGATGTTTTACCCCAAAGGGCCATGCCCCCTAGGCTTGCCATGCGCAATTCCCGGAAATAAACGGTCAACACTTCTTTTTAAAATACCAGAGATCATGAACCAAATCCGATGTGTTATGAAATCAAATATTCTAAAAATAATTGTTATCGACAATGATGTGACATTACATGAATCTTACCATTATTATTTTGAAAAGTACCTCGATTACACCCTCAAGGGCGTTTATGTTTCCGTGAGGGATGTCCTGAGTGATTATGATAAACTGAGGCCCGATATCATCATATCGGAAGTGACCCTTCCCGACCTTTGCGGCATTGATGGCATCAGGTACTTTCATAAAAGGGATCCAGAGGTAAAAGTGATCATGATCAGTGCCCAAAGCGATTTTGAAGCGATCAAAAGGGCGTTTAAAAACAGGGCGA
>JBATHI010000348.1:0-7593 GCA_049666645.1 Flavobacteriaceae bacterium
CATCTTGGAACACCTGCTGAAGTTTGGCCATATTGTTGGTCATTATCGGGCAAATGCTAGGGCATCTGGTAAATATGAAGTCAGCGACATAGATTTTGTCCCGGTAATCTTTTTGGGTGATGGTATCACCATTTTGATTGATCAGTACAAAATCGGCAACCTGATGTACGCCCTTAGCATTTTGCAGGCTGATGTCGACCAATCTTGGATGAAAATCCGAGGGGCGGTATACGGGCAATTCGTCTGTTTTTAGAATAAAAAAGTAAACTGCAAGGGCAGCAATGACCACTGCCATCCCGCTGAAAATTTTTGTTAAAAATGGCTTGTTCATTATGTTTGTCTATCCTTATGGGCCAAAACCGGAATTTGTGATTTCGACAAAGGCTAAAGTATGGAAGTTTCGATGTTGATGTCGGCATGTTGCCAGGCCTGATCGAATTCAAGTTTGATCTTTTTTGATTCCTCTATTTTATCTTGTGCCTTCAAACATTGGTACAATCCCATAAGCGACCAGCCGTTCTGCCGTAATATGGCCAGATCTTCCCTATAGATTTTTTCCGCTTTTTCGTAATCCTTTGATTTTAACAATAGGGCCCCCAAATTCTGTCTTGTCGGAATGTGCCAAGCGGCAGGTTCGGTATAGGTTAACCCGTCTTCCAAAACAACGGCCTTTTCCAGGTGATCGATCGCCTTGGGCAGATTGCCGTTTAGCGCTTCAAGTTCGCCTGCAACCACTTCGTAAGCAATTTTTGCCAATACGGCCGATGAATTGTTGGGGGTCGCGACCAACTTTTCCAATTCCGGATCGTCCATCAGCTGCGCTATGGCATCCAATTCTTCCTGTGCCTCCCGCGGGTTATTTTTCCTGATAAAAGCGATTCCCCTTGCGTAATGTCGCATGAGCCGAAGGTGTTTTATTTCTGGATTGGGACTCGGAATGGTCAGAATCTCATTCCATCTTCCAAACCTAGTATAGGCTAACATAGGTGTTGCGGCAAAATCCTGTAGGAACGGCATTTCAACAAATTCACCTATCGGTACTTTTTCAGCCGTTTTTTTTGCGGCCTCGATGGCAATTTCGCTGCTTCCCAATAAGCTGGACGCAGACCATAGGAAATGGATGTTGTGGGGATAATAGGCCAGGGGGTACAGACCTTGGGCATAGCATTGTGAGATATAGTCCTCATCGGCAAGGATTGCCATTTGGTTTACCTTTACCGCATCTTCATAGCGACCGACACGGATATAGATATGGGAAGGCATATGTACCATATGACCCGCGCCTGGCATCAAACCACCCAATTTATCCGCACTGGGGACCGCCAAATCCGGCATGGGCAATTCAACCATATGGATATAAAAATGATGGGCTCCCGGATTGTCGGGATCGATTTCCATGGCCCGTTCCAATGCGGCTTTGGCTCCTTCAATATTGGGAGAAGGGTTCCCATTGGCATCCCAATAGTTCCAAGGTACCGTATTCATTACCGAGTCGGCATATAAAATTTGAACATCGGCATCATTGGGAAATTTGAGAACAACTTTCGCCATGGCGTTCATATATGCCATATTGAGTTCATCCACCGACTTGGTCAGATCCAAACTGTACCTTGCTGTGAGAGCTTCGATCAGTGCCTGTTCTTTTGGGGTTGCCGATGATGCCAATGCCGTGGCCTTTGCCATGGCTTCATTGATCTTTATTTTTCGCTCATCGTTGGGTAGGGGGTCATTGATATTTGGGCCAAGTGCGAACGCTTGCCCCCAAAAGGCCATTGCCGATGCCGGATCCAAACGCGAGGCTTCCATGAATGATCGATGCCCCTCGGCATGGTTGAAGGCATAGACCAGTTTCAAGCCCTGGTCGAAGAACATCTGGGCCCTATCGTTCTTGGTGGAAATGGGAAAGTGAAGGCTGCCCAGATTATCAAATAAAGGAGCTATCTGTTGGGTGCTGTCTATATTGTTCAGCAAGAAGTTGGTAGCACTGCACGTTATAAAATTAAAAGAGGCTTGTTGACGGTTGTTCGAGGGCGTCACATCGTCCTGGGACCGCAAAAAAAAGATCGAAATAGCAACGCCTATGGTAATTGCGATCAATGGTATCTTTGATTTCATTGGTTTGGGTTTTTGATATTGATTTGTCCTTCATCCTAGGCCGAAAGGTTCGATTTTCAGCTCTGGTGTTGTTGCAAAAAGGTTTTGGCGATAAGGAGTTCCGGCCGGTTGCCATCCAACAACAGCCAATGATGGCCACCCAAAAATGCTTATGGATTTTCATAACCAATTCATTACTACCTGGGGGGCAAGGTTATTGTTCCGGGGGAGGGTGTGCTGAAGAAAAATGATGCCAACTCCATTTAAAGGTAATCAATTCATTGACAGGATTGCTTTAACGGGGCATCTAAAATTATAAACTTAAGGTTCTACCACCCTTGATAAGGACGCTGAATTATTTCTGGAACATCGATTGGTCCTTTACCGACCTGTTTTTTGGTCGGGAGGGTTTTTATCCATTGCATCGATAATGATTTTTGATTTTTCCAGCTCATCCTTGATTGACGTAAAGTTCCACCGTGTTGGGCATAGAACTTGCAAAACCCGACAACCGGGCCGATTCCGCTTCATCTTTGATTACGGCTTCGATGCCTTGTTCGTGAAGGGCATCCACGATTCTTGAGGCCAAAAGGGAATTCCCGGCACAAATTCAGGAACGGTCGGTTTGCAACAAGTAGCGCTCACAGGAGTTTGTCGATTTCCAGGAGATGGGCATTGAAGCGCATCAGGGTTTCAGTGAGTACCGCAATCTGTTCCTCGGCCTCCTTCCAATCCTTTTGCTCGACCGCTTCGCGAACACCGGGCAAGGTCTTCACACCGTAACCGGTATAAAACCCTGGGGCGTAGATCTGGTGTTTGTACCAAGGGCGACGGGGAAGGCCTTCCGATGAGGTCAAGGCCTGTTCTGCAGCCATCAATTTTTGGTTGATCTTGTTCCGCTGCTCAATCGATAATTTGGAGACATCCGCCGCAGCGAATTTTTCGATGCTCGATTTCAGGGCGACCATTTCGTTCTGCAAGGGGGTAAAATCGAGGTAAGGCACCGCCTCCTTTTTAATAGGTTTTTTAAAGGGTTTGGTGGGGTCCGCAGCCAACTCAAACACGTTCTTATCGACCATTTGATTGTGCTTTGCCACTTCTTCCCGCATTTGGTCACATGACTTCATGATCTCTTCCAGGTATCCTGAAACCGTGCTGTGCCATTGTTGGAACTCGAAAGGGAGCAGGTCGGCATTGGCCAGGCGCAGGGTAATTCTACCCGCGGTATTGGCCAGGGCTACCCCATAGGCGAAATCAGGGTCTTTAAATCTTTTGTAATGGGGATAGGTGTCATAAATGGTGTGGTATTCCCCGCCGGAACTCTCACCACCAAAACCAAGATTCAATGATGCGATACCGGCATGTTGGATAAAGGGTGTGTAATCGGAGCCCGAGCCCAAAGCCGAAATCGAGAATTCACCTTTTTCGCCCCTTACCATGTCTGCGGCCATGCGCCGTTCCTTGACCGAAACCCCACGTTGCGGATCGGTCACCGCATCGGCGACCTCCCCGACCATTTTTTGCAGGGTATGGGATCCTCCAACCCCAAGGAAACCACGACCGTTGCCGTCCGTATTGATGTAGGCGACCACTTTTTGTTGCAGTTCGGTTTGATGGTCTTCGACCCATTCCGTGGATCCGATCAAACCGGGTTCTTCGGCGTCCCAGGCACAATAGATCAGGGTGCGTTTGGGCCTTTCGCCTTTTTTGGCCAGTTCGCCAATGGCTCGGGCCTCTTCCATTAAGGCCACCATCCCGCTGATGGGGTCGTTGGCGCCATGTACCCATGCATCATGGTGGTTGCCCCGCATGACCCATTGATCCGGGAATTCGGTTCCTTTCATGGTTGCGATCACATTGTGCGCCGGCGTCAATTTCCAATCGAAATCCAGCTTTAAATGCACTTTGGCCGGGCCGGGCCCGATGTGGTAAGTAATGGGGAGTCCGCCCCGCCACGATTCAGGGGCCATGGTGCCGTCCAAGGCTTCCAACAAGGGTTGGGCATCTTCGTAGGATATGGGCAAGACCGGTATTTTTGTGATGGTGGGCGCGTCTTTTCGATCCAATCGTTTGGCATCCGCGGTGGCGGCATAACCCGGGGTCAGCACGTCACCGGGATAGGTGGGCATATCCATAACGGATCCCCGCTGCACGCCGGTCTTGTTTTTAAAGGCCCCTTTGGGATACACATCGCCGGCCACATAACCATCATCTTGTGGATCGGAATAGATGATACAGCCAATGGCCCCTTTTTCGGCCGCCAATTTGGGCTTGATGCCCCGCCATGATCCTTGGTATTTCGCGATGACGATTTTCCCCTTGACATCAACGCCCAATTTTTCCAGTTCTTCATAATCCTTTGGGATACCGTAATTGACAAAAACCAACTCGGCCGTAACGTCGCCATCGGTGGAAAAGGCGTTGTAACTGGGCAACAAAGCGTCACCTTGTTTCGTGAATTCATCCCCTTCCACGGGCACGGCAGTGAGTTTCGCTTTGTATGAGGTCGGTGCCGTCAATTCCAGCAGCCGCAATTTTGGATAGGGAAATAAAATCTGGTAGGTTTCGATCCGGGTGTCATAACCCCATGATTTGAATTGTTTTTCGATCCATTCCGCATTTTCAAGTCCGAATTTGGTACCTACCCAATGGGGTTGGGCCGACATTTTTTGCATCCATTGGTCAAGGTTTTTGGCATTCAGTTTGGCTTCGAACGCTTTTTCCAAAGCGAGTTCTTTTTTGGCGTTCTCCTGGGTAAATCCTGTAATGGTGCTCTGGGCGGTGCAAACAAAAATGGAAATGGAAAAAATGAAGCTGAGCAAGTGTTTGTGCATGTTGGATTATTTTGAGATGGAAGTTAAGTTATTTTAGGGGGAAAATCCAAAGGGATCAAGGCATTTTACCGGGTTTTGGAAAACCCATGGAGGCATCGTCCACCACCAAGATCCAATCTTGGCCCTGGCCTGAGGTAGGGGGAACAACGGGGAACCCGTCGGAGTTGGACAACTCAGGACCTTCAAAAGCGTTCCCGGTTCTTGGGTCGTACCACCAACTGTTCAAGATGGAAGCGCTTATCAAGCTCAGATCGATACGGCCTACTTTGCCTTTAGGAAAATAGATGAAGGCATAGGCGCCATTGTTGTCCCTGGTGGCGATGATGTAGTCGTTATCCTCTTCTTGTTCTTGATCATCCACGACCATGGTCTGATCTGGAATTCTGCTGAGATAAGGTCGAGATAGCATCAGATGTTTGAGATGCTTTACCTGATTGGCCATGGGAAGATCCAATGCCCGGGGCCAAGGACGCAATGGACCATTGATCCCATCCCGCTCCACGGTATACATTTGCCATACGTCGTGGCAACCATAGGTTTGGCCAAAAGCGCCTGCAAAAACGTTCCAGTACATGATGCGGCGGATATCGTCCGGAACACTGTAACCCAATTCCTTGGCATTGAAACAATTGGGATGGTCTTCGTACAGCGGTTCCCCATCCAATACCGGCTTGGTCGGATTTAGTTCATAATCGTGCCTGATGTATTTGTAGGTGCCCTGGTTGGCGCAATGGCCGGTTTGGTGCATATTGAAATCAAGCCATGGTGCATCATGGAACCAAGTGGAGGACCCTCCCGGGCGGTTGGGCTGCGGATGAAAGCCCATTAAAGTTGACCCATAGCCCCCGGCGGCCGCTGCGATACCCTCTGCCATTAGGTTCCATACCGCTACATCTGCACTGCCGCTTCTCGGATTGCGGTCACCACCAATGATCCATATAACGTTGTCACGGTCTTTGTATCGGTTGCCGATCCACCGGCCATAGGCTCGGGCATTCTCCGTGGTAAAGATTTCCGGACCTATGCCCCAGCTGTCCTTGAACACCTTGTCGCCCCAGCTGGGCAATAACGCTATGTACAGACCAAGCGAGTCGGCAGCATCAATGATGGCGTCTACATGATGAAAGTATTTGTCATTGGGGGTGTTGGGGTCATTGTTCAATAGGGGTCGGTCGCCATATCGATTGGGGGTGTCCAACCCGTCCAATTCCGCCAGGGCTACCGCTTGGATTACATTGAACCCTTGTTCCTTTCTTTTTTCAAGGTACATTTTGGCCTCTTGCAAATCGGTTCTGTGGAACAATTCCCAGGCCGTATCGGCCAACCAAAAGAAGGGTTCCCCATCCTCCGTCACCAGAAAACGGTTGTTCTCGCTCACCTTGAGATGCTGGCCTTGCAAGAGAAATGAGGTAGCCAATAGGAAGGGCAACAATGCCTTTCTCATGGGATGCTTTTTTTAGGACAAGAAATATAATCATTTTTTCAATCGGCATCCCAATCGCCAAGATAACCTCTGATCACATGGATCTGTGTTATCCTAAGTTTTGCCGAAGGTACTTGGCAAAAAAAAACACCGCTTGTGCGGTGTTTTCCTTAATTTAAATCAGGTAATGATTAGTTAGGCATCACTACATCCTCGATGATATGGATTACCCCGTTGGAGGCCATCACGTCGGTCTGTGCTATTTTGCTGTAGTTACCTTTGGCATCCATCAAAAAGATACCACCATCTTTACTCACCGCGGTCAATTTAGCTCCGTTCAAGGTAGTCAATTCCGCTTTTCCGTTACCGGCTTCCAATGCTTTGACAACGTCGGCAGCTGCAATCTTGCCTGCAATGACGTGGTAGGTTAAAATGGCGGCCAATTGTTCTTTGTTGGCGGGCTCAAGAAGTGAATTCAACGCGGTGGCATCGATTTTGGCGAAACCTGCATTTACCGGGGCAAAAACGGTGAAAGGGCCATCTCCTTTGAGGGCACCTACCAAATCGGCCGCCTTCAAGGCAGAAACCAAGGTTGAAAAATCATCCACCGATACGGCGACATCCACGATATCATTCGATTTTGCCTGCGCCGTTGTGGCTTGTGAAAATAACATTACAGCTACTGCCGCGATACTAAAAAATACTTTTTTCATAATGTGTTCTATTAGGTTAAACGTTTAGTGAACAAACAACCATTGCTTGCTTTCCTCATTATCTACACAACTTGGAATGGGCTGGATGAGACATTTCCATTTTTATCATATCTTTAACATTCTTATGCAACCCGTGGTCAACGATATTCAACTTATTCAAAAACTTCAAAACGGTGATAAACAGGCGCTCCTTGGTCTGTACGACAGGTATTCCGGCGCTTTGTACGGGGTCGTGCTCAGGATCTGCAACCGGGAAGACTTGGCGCAGGATGTACTACAGGAAACCTTTTTGAAGATTTGGAAAAAAATTGGGCAATACGACCCCCAAAAGGGCAAATTCTACACCTGGGCCTATCGCATTGCCAAGAATTCGGCATTGAATGCGGTGCGTAATCCCTCCCCACTCATCCAAACCGAGGATTTAAGTGTATATGATAATAGGAGTGAGGAGCAACCCAGGGATTTTTCGGAATTGAACGGTTTGTTGAAAAACCTGGAACCGCACCACCAAAAGGCGATTGAATTGGTC
>JBATHI010000349.1:0-2609 GCA_049666645.1 Flavobacteriaceae bacterium
GTGCCAAGGTTTCGCCCATCATCCGTCCCGTATACCAAACCGCTTCGACGGGTCGCCTTAGACCAATGGGTTCGTGTTGTTCGGCGCAGTCGCCAATGGCATATACGTCCCTGATATTCGTTTCCAGAAAACGGTTTACCAATACCCCTTTGCCAAGCGTTATTCCCGAATCTCGCAAGAAATCAATATTCGGACTTACCCCAGCAGTGAGCCCAACCAAATTGCAAGCAATGGTCTCCCCTTTATCGGTGAGCACGGCCTTTACCCTGCCATGGTCATCAGGTATTATTTCAGCCAAATTGGTGTCCAATCTGAGGTCGATATGGTGTTCCAAAATATGTTCGTTGATCATTTGCGATTCCCCATCGGGCAAAACCCCATTCCAAAAACTGCTTTCCCGAACCAAAAAGCTTACCGGTATGTTGCGACTGCGAAGCATTTCGGCCAATTCTATTCCGATGAGTCCGCCCCCAACGATAACGGCCCGTTTGCAAATTTTGGCATTGGGCGCGTCCGCTTCCAGTTGGTCCAGGTCCTGTTTCGAATAAAGGCCTTGGACCCCTAGAAGATCTTGTCCGGGCCATCCGAATTTGTTCGATTTGGAACCTGTTGCAATCACCAACTTATCATAGGTCAATGACCTTGACTCGTCGAGCGTTAATTTTTTCTCATCAGGGTTCACTTGGGTTACATAACCCCTTACCAGATCGATGCGGTTTTTTTTCCAGAACCAGGGCTCATAGGGTTCAATGTGCTCGAATTTCATATGGCCCATATAAACGTACATCAAGGCTGTGCGTGAAAAAAAGTAATCGGTTTCGGCAGAGACAACGGTGATTTTTTTATCTGAAAGCTTGCGGATATGTCGTGCCGCGGTGATTCCTGAGATGCCATTACCGATGATGACAATATGTTCCATAGGGTAGTATTGGTGATTGCAGGTTCTGTCGAAGCTAAAGATAAGAACTTAACTTTTCAGGGCAATTTAATTTTGGCTTATGTTTGGGGCCGAAAAGGTTTGGGTTCCATTGGGCATGACTGAAACCACGATGCCCGATCTTTAAAGCTTTGCGCTTGTCGCCATTCCGGGCTGTAAGCATTTCAGACGGTGCACGACATACCACATCATTCGGTATTCCAATGAAGTTCGACCCAAAAATAGTGTTGTTGATTTTGTTGTCTCTGCTAACCTCTGTGGTCAAGGGACAGGCACAACAGGATTTTTTCACCAAGGCAGATGTCTTTTTCCACACCTATGTCAAAGCGGGGAAGGTAGATTATCGCTCGCTTAAAAGCCAGCCGCAAGAACTGGACGGTCTGCTGCTGTTGGCAAAGAAGGTGTCGATTTCAAAAAACAACGCCAGTGTATTCCAGGCTTTTTGGATCAACACCTATAACTTGTTGGTGATCAAAGGCGTGGTGGACCATTATCCGCTGAACTCGCCTCTCGATGTTGATGGTTTTTTCGATAAGATCGCTTATGAGGTCGGAGGAATGAACCTCACCCTAAATGAACTGGAGCATCAATTGCTCAGGGAAAATTTTCCCGATGAGCCCCGATTTCATTTTGTTTTGGTCTGTGCAGGGTTGGGCTGTCCGCCCATTATCGACAAAGCCTATCTGCCCACTTCCATAGAAGCACAATTGGAAGCCCAGACCAGTAAGGCGATGAATGACCCCAACTTCATACGCACCACAGATGATCAGATCATGGTTTCCCAAATTTTCGAATGGTATGCAGCCGACTTTTCCCGAAACGGGAATGGATCGATCGGCTTCATCAATCGCTACAGAGACCCGGATCTGTCGGCCGAAGTCAAGATCGGTTTTTATCCATACGATTGGAAGTTGAACGACATCAAGCGCTGAGGTGCTTGTGTAATTCAAAGATTCATGGGGGCTATTTTTTTTGGGCTCGTTGAAATAGATTATTTTTAGACGGTTAAGCGACAGCCATGAGAACCCTAAAATTGTCACTACTTTGTTTTTTGCAGATTTCGTGCATGGGCCAGGTCGTCGAGAAAATCAATGGCGTAAGTTTCGTTGCCTCTCGGGAAGCCGCTTTGCAAGAGCATGTTGATGAGGTGGCCAACGTGAATGCCAACCATGCCGCGATCATGCCGTTCGGCTTTATCAGGGAAGTCGATTCTCCAGAAATAATTTTCGATACCGAACGACAATGGTACGGGGAAACCAAAAAGGGGGCAAAGCAGTATATAGAATTGTTGCATGGCAACGGTGTAAAAGTGATGTTGAAACCACAGATTTGGATTTGGCGGGGTTCGTTCACAGGTCACTTATCCATGAAGTCGGAGGAAGAATGGAAGGCATTGGAGGCTTCCTACAATCAATTCATCCTGAACTACGCGAAGCTGGCACAGGAAACAAATACAGATATATTCTGCATAGGCACGGAATTGGAACAGTTCGTGAAGAACCGGCCCGACTATTGGAAAGCTCTTATCAAGAAGGTTCGCAAAGTATATAAGGGAAAATTGACCTATGCCGCAAACTGGGATGAATTCCAGCGGACGAGTTTTTGGGATGACCTCGATTATATCGGGATCGACGCCTATTTTCCATTATCCGATGAGAAATTACCCTCCGTG